>NZ_JBPQTW010000055.1:0-34192 GCF_051386535.1 Streptomyces sp. URMC 127 | reverse complement strand
TAGGGTCACGCCGGACGCGAGAGACGCGTGATCACGGGACGGGAGGTTGATGAATATGGGTGCCGCCGGCCCCACGGGGTCACGGCTGGTGGCAGTCCGGCTCGGTGAGCTGGAAGCGGGCCACATCGCCTTCGGTGGACCGGCGGAGGAAGCCCGCCTTCTCCAGCACGCGGATGGAGGCCGGGTTGGACAGTTCCGCGCCCGCAGCCACGGTGTGGACGCCGGGTGCTGCGAGGGCGAAGGCCGCCAGGGCCCGGGTGGCCTCGGTGGCGTAGCCCCGGCCGCGGCGGGAAGCGACGATGCCGTATCCGAGCTCGACGGTTCCCTCGGTGGGCGGCCAGAACAAGCCGATGGAGCCCACCACGAGGCCGCTGTCACGCTCGACGACCAGACGGTGGCCGTGTTCGCCGAGCCACGCGGGGTGCTGTCCGAAGAGGCCGGCTATGACGCGGTCGCCTTCGGCGGGGAAGTCGGCCGCCCAGTCCGCCGGCCTGGGGCCGTCGAGGACGGCGGAGGCTTCGGCAGCGGTCCACGGCCGGAGGACGAGACGGCCGGTGGTCAGCTGTGCACCGGCTGACGCGGCAGCGGAAGAGGCAATACAAGAAGAGGAAGAAGAGGTGGACACGTGTCACTCCTGGTCGGTGGAACGACCCGGACCGCGCTGCGCTATCGCACGGGCCGGGCGAGGGCATGCTGAAGTCGGCCGGCGGCAGCCATATTCATCAACCTCCCGTCCCGTGATCACGCGTCTCTCGCGTCCGGCGTGACCCTAGCAACCCTCCCGGGTCTGCGCCACGGCATTTGATCCGAGGTCAGTTCTCGTTAACGGGCCGGTGGTGAGTGCTGACTGCTCCGGTCCGGGTGGTTCCGGAGTGGCGAGCTCGACGGGCGGGGAGCCGCTGGAAGGATCTCGCCGTGACAGCTGACGGACCGCTGGCGGACCGCGCCGTGCCTTCCCGGCCCGGGCGGTCCAGCGGCAACCCGCATCCGCGTCGGACCCACGACGAAGGGCCACACCATGCTGACGACCATGTACGTCCCCGGCGCCCCCGACTGGCTGGACCTGGGGAGCCCGGACACCGATGCGAGCGCCGCCTTCTACTCCGCCGCCCTGGGCTGGGAGTACCGGTCCGCGGGGCCGGAGGCGGGCGGCTACGGATTCTTCCGGCAGGACGGCAAGACGGTCGCGGGCCTCGGTCCGCTGACCGAGGAAGGCGCGCGCCCGTCCTGGACGGTGTACTTCCACACCCCGGACGCCGACGCCACCGCCAAGGCCGTGGAGCAGGCCGGCGGCAGGGTTCGCGTGGCCCCGTCGGACGTCTTCACGTACGGGCGGATGGCGGCCTTCACCGATCCCACCGGCGCGGACTTCGCCGTCTGGCAGCCCGGTGACACCGGCGGCATGGAGGCCGTCGCCGTCCCCGGCAGCCTGTCCTGGGTGGAGCTCTACACCACCGACGCCGCGGCGGCGAAGGCGTTCTACGACTCCGTCTTCTCCTGGCAGACCAGGGACGTGCAGATGGGCCCGGAGCTGACCTACACGGTCCTGCGGCCGCTCGGCACCGGTGAGGAGTCGGACCACGGCGGGCTGATGCAGCTGCCTCAGGAGAACATCGATGCAGGATCGACGCCGGAGTGGCACCCGTACTTCGAAGTGGCCGATTGCGACGCCGCGGTCGCCAGGGCCGCCGGGGCCGGGGCCGTCGTCGTCATCCCGGCCATGGACGTGCCGGGGATCGGCCGCATTGCCATGTTCATCGACCCGGTCGGCGCGGTCTTCGCCGTCATCAAGAGCGCCGGTCCGGGCGGCTGACAAGTGCGTCCCGGCGCGTCCCTGAGGGAGCGGCCCCGGCCGGTGAGGGAAGGCGGCCGGGGCCCGCGCTGCGACGTGCCGGCCGTCAGTCCTCCGTGGCTGTCGCTGTCCCTGTCCCTGCCTCAGTCCCTGTCGCCGGATCCGTGCGCGCGAAGTGGCGGGCGGTGGGCACGAGCGCCGCCGCTGCCGGTACGAGGAAGCAGGCGGCGGCGCACGCGGCGAGGACGGGCGTGACCCCGAACGTGCCGACGGCGGGGGCGATGAGGGCGAGGCCGACCGGTGCCAGGCCGTAGGAGACGAGGAAGTCCAACGAGGAGACGCGGGCCAGCTTGTCCGGGGCGACCTCGCGCTGGGTGGCGGTGAACCAGGGCACGTTGAACAGCTCGATGCCGGTCCCGGCGACGGCGTACGCGGCGACGACCACGAGCGGGTGCACGGCCAGCGTCAGGCTCAGCGGCGCGAAGCCGTACGCGGCGAGCCCGGCGAAGGCGGCCCAGCCCTGGGAGCGCGGCCGCCAGCGAGCGATGACGAGGGCTCCGCCGAGCGCTCCCACCGTGTACGCGGTCATGGCCGCGGCCAGGACCCACTCGGTGCCGTAGCGGTCGCGGCTGATCAGGGGGAGCGCGACGCTGGTGGCGGAGTAGCCGAGGGCGATGACGGCGACGAGGGCGGCGAGCCCGGCGAGGAACCAGGGGTGGCGGCGCGCCTCCCGTATGCCTTCGAGGAACTCGGCGCGGAAGCCCGCGCGCGGAGCGGGGCCTGCGGGTGCGCCGGCCGGTTCCGCCGGCGCGGAGGCCTTGCCCGGGACGAGCGCGGCGACCAGCCAGAGCAGGCCGATGCCGAGCAGGAGCGTCCGGACGTCGAGGAAGGCCGCGAGCAGCGCGGTCAGGGCGGGCCCCGCAAGCGTGGAGCTCCGTACCGCCATGGTCATGGCGGCGTTGGCCTGCTGGCGGTGCTCGGGGGCGACGGTCGCTGCGGTGAGTGCCTGGAAGGCGGGGCGGCAGGCGCCCTGTCCGGCGCCCGCGAGGGCGGCGGCGGCCGTCATCAGCACCAGGGAGCGGCCGAGGCCGGCGGCGAGGAGGGGTGCGGCGACCGCGGCGGCCAGGGCGGACCACAGGACGACGGCGCGGTGGGAGTGCCGGTCGGCGAGGACGCCGCCGACGGTGACGGCCACGAGGAAGCCGGTGGTGCGTGCGGCGAGGACCAGGCCGAGGTCGGCGGCGCCGAGGTCGTGGTGCAGGACGGCGAGTCCGAGGACGAAGGGCAGGGCCCAGGTCGCCAGCCCGGAGGCGGTGGTGCCCGCCCACAGGCGCAGGAACGCGGTGTCGCGGAGGACCGAACGCGGGGGCGGGGCAGTGGATTTGGTCGCTTCCGGTGCGGGGGCCGGTGCGGGCGCCGGCGTGGATGCCGGCGGGGGTGTCGTCGCCACGGGTGTGCGTGCTCCTTGGGGCTGGGGCGCGGTTCGGCGAACCGCACCCGGCTTGCGTTAATGAAAATGAATACCATTACAGTACTCTTCGAACGCGGCACTCCTGCCCGGTGCACGACAACACCCACTCCCAGACCGGAGACCCCATGCGCCACCCCACCCGCCTCGGCATCGCCCTGACCCTCGCTCTTGCCACTGCGGGCTGCTCCACGGCAGCCGGCGACGGCTCCAGGACGGACGCCGGATCCGGTACCCGTGCCTCCGCCGAGGCGGCTTCCGTCACGAGCTGCGGCCGCCGGGTGTCCGTCGCCGGACCCCCGAAGCGGGCCGTCGCCCTGGACCAGACCTCGACCGAGACCCTGCTCGAACTCGGGCTCCAGGACCGGATGGCGGGAACGGCCAACCTCAAAACGAAGATCCCCGCGCAGTACGGGGCCGCGTACGCCAAGGTCCCGGTCATCGCCCCGAAGATCGCCACCGGCGAGCAACTGCGGGCCGCTAACCCCGACTTCGTCGTCGCCGGCTCCAAGGACCTCTACACCAAGGACCGCGCCGGCACCCGCGAGGAGCTGGCCTCACTCAAGGTCCCCACCTTCGTCAGTGCCGTCGACTGCCCGCAGCAGAACCCGGCCGGCAAGACCCCCTTCGAGCTCCTCTTCTCCGACTACGAGAACCTCGGCAAGGTCTTCGGCACCGAGGAGCGGGCCCGCAAACTCGCCGCCGGCCAGCGCGCCGCGGTCGCCGAGGCCGGGAAGAACGCCTCCAGGGTTCCCCGGGGCGACGACCGGCCCACCGTGGTCTACCTCTACTCCGTCTTCAACGGCATGCCGTACGTGGCGGGCAAGAGCGGCCTGCCCAGCGAGATGAGCCGGATCGTCGGCGCGAAGAACGCTTTCGACGACGTGAACGAGGACTGGCCGGAGGTCTCCTGGGAGGAGGTGGCCGAGCGCAACCCGGACTTCATCGTCATCGGCGACCTGTCCGAGCGCGGACGGCCGGGCGACAGCGCCGCCGAGAAGCGCGCCGCGATGACCGGGCACCCGGTGGTCTCCAAGCTGGCGGCGGTCCGTGACAACAAGATCCTCGAAGTGCCGGGCATCGAGCTGGACCCGTCCGTGCGCTCGGTGCACGCCCTGGGCCTGCTGGCCAAGGGGATGAAGGACCTCGGATATGTCCGCTGACCCGATCGCCCCTGGCCCGGTCGCCCCTGGCCCGGTCGCCCCGGGGGAGACGGCGGACCTCCTGCTTCCCACGGCGCGCGGGCAGGTGGCGACGGAGGCCACGGCGCGCGGGCGGGTGGCGACGGAGGCCACGGCGCGCGGGCAGGTGGCGACCGAGGATCCCGTCACCACCCCGCGCTCCGGCCGGTCCACCGCCACCCAGGCCGTCTTCTTCCTCCTCGCCGCGCTCGCCCTGGCGGGCTCGGTCGCGGCAGCCGTGCGCGTGGGCACCGCGGACGTGGGCTGGACCGGCCTCGCCCGCGCCCTGGGCACCCGGCTCGGCCTGGACGTGGAGCCCCTGCCCCCGCTGGTGGACTCCCTCGTCTGGGACCTGCGGCTGCCGCGCGTGCTGACGGCCGCCCTTGTCGGTGCCTCGCTCGCCGTGTGCGGCACGGTCCTCCAGGCGGTCACCCGGAACGCGCTCGCCGACCCCTACCTGCTCGGCGTCTCCTCCGGCGCATCCGCCGGAGCCGTCACCGTCGTCGTCCTCGGCGTGGGCGCGAGCGCGCTCGGCGTCACCGGGGGCGCGCTCACCGGCGCGCTGCTCTCCTTCGGGCTGCTCCTGCTGCTCCTGCGGCGCACCGGGCTGGACTCGGCCCGCATCGTCCTCACCGGCGTCGTCGTCGGCCAGCTCTTCACCGCGCTCACCTCCCTCGTCCTGATGGCCTCGGCGGACGCGGACACCACGCGGGCCGTCACCCACTGGCTGCTGGGTTCGATGGCGCCGGCCCGGTGGGACACCGTCGTGGCCTGTGCCGTCGTCACCCCGCTCGGGCTGCTGGCCGCGTGGCTCTGCTCGAACGCCCTCGACGGGCTCGAGTTCGGCACGGACACCGCCGCCTCCCTCGGGATCGGCGTGCGGCGCACGCGGATGCTGCTGCTCGTCGTCACGGCCGTGCTGACCGCCGTCGCGGTGGCCACCGTCGGCGCCATCGGCTTCGTCGGGCTGATCGTCCCCCACGGGGTGCGGTTCCTCGCCGGATCCCTCCACCGGGTGCTGCTGCCCTGCGCGGCGCTCGCGGGCGCGGTGTTCCTGGTCTGGACGGACGCGCTGGCGCGCATCGCCTTCGCGCCCCGCGAGGTTCCCGTGGGCGTGATCACCGCACTGCTGGGCGTGCCCCTCTTCCTGCTAGTCCTGCGCAAGAGAGGCGAACTGTGAGGATCACCGCCGAAGCGCTGAGCTGGTCGGTGGCGGGCACTCCCGTCGTACGCGGCGTCAGCGCGGACATCGCTCCCGGCGAGACGGTCGGTCTGCTCGGGCCCAACGGCTCGGGCAAGTCCTCGCTGCTGCGCTGCCTGGCGGGCCTGCGGACCCCTGATGCGGGCACGGTCCGCTACGACGGTCAGTCCGTACGGAACTGGAGCGCGCGCCGGATCGCCCGCCATGCCGCCTTCGTCCAGCAGGACGCCGGCGCCGACAGCGACTTGAAGGTGGCCGACGTCGTGGGCCTGGGACGGACCCCGTTCCGCGACCGCTGGCGCGGGCCGGACGCCACCGACCGGGCGGTGGTCGCCGCCGCGCTGGAGCGCGTCGGGCTCGGCGCGCTCGCCGGCCGCTCCTGGAAGGCGCTGTCGGGCGGCGAGCGGCAGCGTGCCCACATCGCCCGCGCGCTCGCCCAGCAGCCGTACGCGCTCCTGCTCGACGAGCCCACCAACCACCTCGACGTCAGACACCAGCTGGAACTCATGCAGTTGCTGACCGGCACGGAGCGGACCGTTCTCGTCGCGCTGCACGACCTGTCGCTCGCCGCCCGCTACTGCGACCGGCTGCTGCTCCTGCACCACGGCCGCCTGATCGCCTCGGGCACCCCCGCCTCCGTCCTGACCGCCGAGCGGCTCGCCGAGGTCTTCGAAGTGGACGCCGAACTCACCACCGATGCCCTGGGGCATCCGCAGGTCGCCTACCGGGGGCCGGTGGGCAGCCCGGCAGCGGCACAGGCTCCGCAACCGGCCTCTTAAAACTCTTAAAACCCCTTAAAACCTCACCACCCCTGTGAAAGGAACCCCATGACGCATACGCACCCGGCCCCTTCCCTCGCCCCGAACGCCCCTTCCCTCGCCCCGAACGCCCCGGCCGTCGACGGGCTCATCGAAGCCGTCCTCGCCGGCGAACACGGCCCGCTCCCCTCCGGGCTCGTCGCCACCAGCGTGTTCTGGATCCACCACGGCACCCGCCTGGCAGGCGGCGACACCACCTACCTCAACCAGTACGTCCTGGTCCGGCTCGGCGGCTCCTTCGGCGGCTGCGCCTTCGAAGCGGGCGAGATCGACCCGTCGGTCTGCCGCGACGCCTCCGGCACCCCGCTCGACGTCCTGCTGCGCGAGTCCCCGCGCCCCTTGCGGATCGCCGCCCTCGACGCCTACCTCTCCGAGACCCGCCCGCACCGCGCGGCCGCCGCAGCGGGCCGGGCCGAGGCCGTCACCCTGCCCGCCGGCACCCCCGAGGTCCGAGCGAAGGCCCGCGACGCGGCCATTGCCGGGCTGCTGGACATCGAGCCGGGCGCGAAGGTCGGCCTCATCGGCGTCGTCAACCCGCTGGTCGCGGCGATACGCGAGCGCGGTGGCGAACCGCTGCCCTGCGACTTCAACCTCAGGACCACCCAGTGGGGCGACCCCGTCACCGACGACATGCATAAGGTGCTCGACCGGGCCGAGGCCGTCGTCGCCACCGGAATGACCCTGAGCAACGGTTCGTTCGACACCATCCTGGAGCGCTGCCGGTCCCGCGGCGTGCCCTTGATCGTCTACGCGCAGAGCGGCAGCGCCGTCGCCCCCGCCTTCCTCGGCGCGGGCGTGACCGCCCTGTCCGCGGAACCGTTCCCCTTCTCCCAGTTCAGCGCCGAGGAGACGGTCCTGTACCGCTACCGGGCGGTGGGCGGCGCATGATCCCCGCCGCCCCCGGGGCCGGGCCCGGTGCCGGTGCGCTCCCCACCGGCACCGGACACGCCCCCTGCCACCACGGCGAGCTCCTGCAGGGCGTCTTCCTCGACGGCGACGGACGCCGGTGCGCGGGCCTGGTCACCCTCCCCATGGCCGGTCCCGGCAGCAGCGCCGAGTTCGTCCGCCGCCCCGGCACGGAGCCCGGGGCGCTCACCGTCACGCCCGCCGACCGCACGAAGGCCGCACGGGCCGCGGCCCTCGCGGTGGCGGAGTGCGCTGAGCGGACCGGTCAGCCGCCCTGCGGCGGAGAACTGCGGCTCACCGGTGACATTCCGGTGGGCCTGGGCATGGGCAGCTCCACCAGCGACGTCATCGCCACCGTGCGCGCGGTCGCGGACTCGTACCGGCTGCGGCTGACTCCCGGAGCGGTCGCCCGCCTGGCCGTGCGCGCGGAACAGGCCTGCGACCCGCTCATGCTGGACGGCCGCCCGGTGCTGTTCGCCCAGCGCGAGGGCCGGGTCCTGGAAGTCCTCGGCCCGGCCCTGCCACCACTGGCCGTGGTGGGCTGCACCCTCGGCCGCGGCGCGCCCGTGGACACCCTGTCCCTGCCCGCCTACGAGCCCGCAGACAGCGACGTACGGGCCTGGGAGCGGCTGCGCACCCGGTTGCGCCGGGCCCTGGCGACCGGCGACGTGCACCTGCTCGGCCAGGTCGCGACCGCCAGCGCGCGGCGCGGCCAAGAGGTGCTCGCTCACCCGGAGTTCGACGCGCTGGCCGTGATCGCCCGCCGGGTCGGGGCCGCGGGCGTCCAGATCGCGCACAGCGGAGCCGTGGCAGGCGTGTTGTTCGACCCGGCCACCCCGGGCCTGCGGCACCGCGTCCGCAGCTGTCTGCGCGCCCTGGACTCCCACGGCATCCCCGCCACCCGGATCTTCACGACGTTCACCACCACCAAGGAGCTCCTCCATGGACGCAAGGGACTCGACGGACTCGACGGCCCCGGCAGCCTCAGCGGTCTCGACGGAGCCGGCGGCCTCGATGGACCTGCACATCGCGGAGGCGATCGGCAGGCCGGACCTCGTACGCCTCGACGACCGGCTCGTCTGCCTGCGCTTTGAGACGATGAAGGTGGTCTCCGCGCTCGCCGCGGTGCGCCACCTGCTCGACACCGGGGCCGTACGGCGCGGCGACACCCTGCTGGACAGCTCCAGCGGCATCTACGCGTACGCCCTCGCCCTGGCCTGCCACCGGCACGGCATGCGCTGTCACATCGTCGGCTCGACGACGGTGGACCGCACGCTGCGCACCCAGCTCGCCGTCCTCGGGGCGACGCTGGAGCAGATGGAACCGTGCAGCGACCTCAAGCTCGACCAGAAGCGGCGCGTCGAGCGGATCCACGAGATCCTCGCGGAACACCCCGAGTACCACTGGATGCGGCAGTACCACGACGACATCCACTACCTCGGCTACCGCGCGATCGCCGACCGGATCCGCGGGACGACCGGCGCCGACGGGCTCACCGTCGTCGGCGGGGTGGGGTCGGGCGCCTCGACCGGAGCCCTCGCCCGCTACCTGCGCGACGGCTCCCGGGGCGCCACGGGCCCGGCGGACGTCCAGCTCGTCGGCGTCCAGCCGTACGGCAGCGTCACGTTCGGCGCCGAGCACGTCTCCGACCCCGAGATCATCATCGCCGGGATCGGCAGCTCCATCCCCTTCGGCAACGTCTCCCACGAGCTGTACGACACCCTGCACTGGATCTCGTTCGACGCGGCGCTGGCCGGCAGCGTCGACCTGCTGCGGCGCCACGCGGTCTTCGCGGGCCTGTCGACGGGCGCCGCCTACCTCGCCGCCCGGCACGAACGCGAGCGCTCACCCGGGCGGACGGTCCTCTTCATCGCGGCCGACACCGGACACCGCTACGTCGACTCCGTCTACGCCCGGCACCGCGAAGCCGCGCCGGTCACGGACTTCGCCCCACGGGAGGTCTCCGACCAGAGCCGGCTGGCCCTGCCGTGGTCCCGGATGAGCTGGAACCGGGCACCGGCCCCGGCGGGCGGCCGTCCGCCCGGCACGTCGGAGCCGCTCGTCAGGCCTGGGGCGGACCGTCCTGGTCGCGCCCCTGATCAGAGCCCAGCTGCTGCTTGAGCTTCTCCTGGGCGGTGTCGACCTGGCTGCTGTACTTGCCCTGGGTGTTGTCGTCGACAAAGTCGCCGGCCTTGTCGATGCCCTTGCCGGCCTGCTCCTCGTGCCCTTTCAGCATCTGCTTGAGCTTGTCCATCACGGACATCGCGCACCTCCTGGAGGGGTTCCCAACCCCTCCAGGATCGCGTTTCGTCTCCCGCCCCGCATCTGCTGGCGGACGTCCGTCCGCAGACACGCGACGCCCGTTCCGCGCCTCAAGCGGACCTGGCGTACGTGCAGAAGTGTTCCCCCGGGCTCGCCCCGGTGAAGTCGAACCCGCATTCCTGCAGGAGGCCCGTCGCGCGGGGACCGGGCCAGACGCGGAAGACGCATCGCTGGTGAGCGACCACCTGCCCGTCCTGCCGGAGAAAGTAGTCCTTGACCAGCCGGTCGTCGGAGACGGCTTCGACCGTCTGCGTGTACACCAGCCCGTCGGGCAGCACCTGCTCGTAGTCGCTGTGGGGGCGCTGGACGGCGATGAGCAGGACCCCGCCGGGCCGCAGGGCGGCGTGCAGGCGGCGCAGTGCCCGGACGTTGCCGTCGTGGCCGGGCAGGTGACTGCCCAGCGCGGCCTCGGCGCCGGTCCGGTAGTGCGCCCAGACCCCGCCCACGGAGAACGCGCCGTCGAAGGCGGAGGGCGCGTCGAGCTGCTGGATGTCCTGGTGGAGCAGCCGTACCCGCTCGCCCAGGCGCGCGCGGGCCTGCGCCAGCATGCTTTCGGTGTGGTCCAACCCGGTCAGCCGCAGCCCGTCGACATCGTCGACGTCGTGACGGAGCAGCCGCTCGCACACCAGCCCCGTACCGACGCCGAGTTCCAGGACGTCCCGGCGGCCCCGCAGGAGACCTGCCAGTTCGGCCGCGTATGCGTCGTAGTCGTAGTAGCCCGATGTCATGATCAGGTCGTAGTAGTCCGACAACCCTGTGTATGTGTTGACCACGCGGATGACGCTAACAATGCGCGTCCGGACGGCACCAGGTGCCACGCCTGCCCCTCGGTGAGCGCTTCGACGGCGCCTGACACCCGGCGAGCGAGCCACCGGCTTCGCCCGGGCATGGCCCAGTGAATCACTGCGGAAGTGGCCCACGGGCACGGGCTGCCTCGCGCATACGGTCGGGCCATGACGACGGGCCACCCCGAGGAGCTGCCATGCGAGTCATCCCCGCAAGCGTGACCGGTACGCGGATTGCGTCCTTTCTCCTGGCGGCCGGTGCCGTGACCGCAACCGCCGCATGCACCTCCGCAGCGGGACGCGAGCCCGCCGCGGAACCGGCCACCACCGCCGCGGCCTCACGGCAGCCGGCCGCGCCGCCCTCGCCTCTGGTCGAGCAGGCGCTCCCGAACGTCAAGGGCAAGACGTTCACCTCCCGGGTCGTGGACTTCCCGCCCGGCGGACGCGCCGCACCCCACCGGCACGGCGAGGCCTTCGTCTACGCCTACGTGCTCGAAGGCGCCGTGCGCAGCAGGCTCGACAACGAACCGGTGCGCACCTACCACCGGGGCGAGAACTGGGTCGAGCAGCCGGGCGCCCACCATGTGACCACGGAGAACACCAGCACGACGGAACCGGCGAGGCTGCTGGTCGTCTTCGTCTCCACCACGGGCGACGAACTCAAGGTGGACGACCCGCCACGGTAGACGGCCGGGGCGGGCGGGGAGCCGGGCGCGCCGCCGCCCGTCCGGCACCGGCGGTGTCAGCGGCGTTCTCAGCGGCGGGCGTTGACGAGCGCCGCCAGGTGATCGAGCGCCTCGTACGCGGTGGTGACGGGCGGCCGGCTGTAGCCGATGATCAGCCCCTGTGAGCGGGGCGGGCCGTGCCAGAACGGCCCCAGCCCCATCAGCGCGAGGGACCGGGCCCGGGCACGAGCGATCAGCGGCTCCTCGCCGGCCACGGGCAGAACGGCGTGGAGTCCGGCGGCGATCCCGGTGAGGGGGAGACCGGCGGCGATGAGGTGGTCGCGCCGGCGGCGGTATTCGGCGCGGGTGCGGCGGACCTGGCGGTCGTAGTGCCCGGCGCCGATGAGGCGGGCCAGGGCCAGCTGGTCGAGCGGCGGGGACTGGTGGCGGAAGACACGGTCGGCCACGGGCCGGACGAGGCGGGGCGGGAGCGCGAGCCAGCCGAGGCGCATGGCGGGCGCGAGGGTCTTGGAAGCGGTGCCCCCGTAGACGACCCGGGACGGGTCGAGCGCCTGCAGCGCGCCGAGCGGCTTGCGGTCGAAGCGGTACTCGCCGTCGTAGTCGTCCTCGATGATGTAGCCGTCGACGCGCCGGGCCCAGGCGACGAGCTTCCTGCGCCGGGCGGGGCTGAGGGTGGCGCCGAGGGGGAACTGGTGGGCGGGTGTCGCCAGCACCAGGCGGGCGGGTGTGGCGGCCAGCGCGGTGGTGTCGAGGCCGTGGGCGTCCACCGGGACGGGGTGGATCGTCAGCCCGGCGCGGGTGACGACCTCGCGGTGGATGCCCAGGCAGGGGTCTTCCATGGCGATGTGCCGCAGACCCAGGTCGCACAGGGTGGTGGCGAGCAGGGCGAGGGCGTCGGCGAAGCCACTGGTGACCAGGATCCGGTCGGGGCCGGTGGTGACGCCGCGGGCGCGGTTGAGATAGCCGGCGAGCGCCCGGCGCAGTTCGGGGCGGCCCTGCGGGTCGTCGTAGCCCAGGACGCCGGGGCCCGAGCGGGTCGCGGCCCGTACGGCCGCGGCCCAGGCGGGAGCGGGGAAGAGCGTGGTGTCCGGAACGCCCGGGCGCAGGTCCCAGCGGGGCGCGCCGGCGTCCCGGGGCGGCCCGGGTGCCTCCGGTGTGACGGCCGGGCCGTCGCCGTCGCGGGCCACGCGGGCGGGCGCTCCCTGGCGCGTGACGATCCATCCCTCGGCGGCGAGTTGGGCGTAGGCCTCGGTCACGGTCCCGCGCGCGACGGCGAGTTGGGCGGCCAGGGCGCGGGTGGAGGGCAGCGGGCCGGGCGCTCGCAGGCGTCCGGTGCGGATCGCGTGGCGTATGGCGTCCGCCACCGCGGTGTTGAGCGGTAAGGAGGCGTCGAGGTCGAGATGGAGGTCCATGACTGGACCACTCTACGTGGCCTCTACTGGCCCGGATTGATGGACCAGCCGGACGCGGCGGACCTACGGTGCGGCCATGAACTCACAACAAGGGATGGCGACGAAGAACCGGCGCGTGGCACGGGCGATGCGGACGCTGCACCGCCGGATGGAGCACGCGGGGGAGAGCCTCGCGGCCTGGCGGACGATCACCGTGGTGGCACGGCTGGCGCTGGCCGCCGGCTTTCTCTCGGCGGTCGCCGACCGGCTCGGCCTGTGGGGACGGTACGGCACCGGGAGGGTGGCCTGGGGGACCTTCGACGCCTTCATGGCCTACACCGGCACCCTCACCCCGTATCTCTCCGGAGGAGGTCTGCGGACCGCGGCGGTGGCGGCCACGGTCGCCGAGACCCTGCTGGGTCTCGCCCTGCTGTGCGGGGTGGCGCTGCGCTGGACGGCCTGGCTGAGCGCGGCGATGCTGTGCGTCTTCGGGCTGTCGATGGCACTGTTCCTGGGCCCGGAAGCCCCGTTGACCTTCTCGGTGTTCAGCGCCCTGGCCGCCTCGGCGCTGCTTGCCATGGCCCCGCGCGAGGCCATGGTGCTCACCATCGACCGCTACGTGACCCGCGGTCGCCGCGGACGCGGCGAGGAGTCTGACCGGCGTGACCGCTCCTGGGCCGTTGTGTGAGTGCCCGTCTCTCAAGCGGCCTGGATCAGCGAGCGGCTCACCCCGGCCTTCCGCCGGATGATCACCGGCACGCCGGCGTCGCACCTCCCCGGGGACGCCGGCACGTCCGCACAGACAGGGCCAGGGGTCCTGACCGGCTCTCCCGGCACCCGCCGCGGCCAGGACCCCGCCCTCCTGCGATGCGCCGACGCCGCTCCCGCTCGGACACCACCGATGCCGAATGGGCCTTGACCGAAGCCGGCTTGGGGCTCGCGGTCTTCACGTGGGGGGTGCGCCAGGGGTTGTCCGAGCGGGGCGTTGTGGTTCGGGCAGTCGTTGTGCTCTCTCGGTTCGCTGCTGTTCGGCCGCGCCGCCGGTCGAGGCGCGGTCCGCTACAGCTGACCGGGCCGGGGCGGGCCCGATCCAGGAGTGACCGGCACGGTCATCAGCCGGTGGTAATGCCCCGCCGGGTATGGCTCACCGACGGGGATGCCGTTGACCTCGACCCATGCGTGGGCACGAAACGGTGCGGTGCGTACTCCGGTGCACCAGTCGGGCCAGACGCCGCGCGTCCGGCAGAGCAGCACGGTGGCCACGGAACGTTGCAGACACCCCTCGCCGGCACATCGCGCGCTGACCGCGACGACGGCGCTGCGCGCGGCGAGGGCTTGTTCGACAGTGGCGGGGGTGGCTCCGCGCCGGGCCAGTGAGAGGAACCGGCGCAGGTGGTGGGGCTTCAGCCGGACCAGCAGCCGAGCGGCGGTGACGGCCAGGAGCGCCGGCAGGCGGCGGTGAAGAGGCAACGAGTCCCGGTCGGCCGGCACCATCGCCTGGCTCATACGCGTACCACCAGCCGGGCTGCGATGAGCGCGTCGAGAAACGAGGAAATGTCGTCGTCGGCGCGCTGTGCAGACAGCTGAGGGAAACCCTCACGGAGCCTGCGGGCGGCGTCCTCGGGCGGTGTGCCGTCCAGCAGGGTGTGCAGAACGCGTGCGGCTGTGCCGTTGAGCTGCCAGTAGCGGCCGGAGACTTCGTCGAGCAGCACCATGCCGTCCTCGGTCCGCGTCGCGCAGACGCCTTGGCGCAGGGCGAGGCTCATGGCGCTCCTGTGATGGTCGCGGTGGTCGCGGTGCTCGGTGGGCGGGTGCTTGCGGCGTGGGAGCGGAGCCAGATCTCGGCGCCCAGGCTGGGACTGAGGGGACGCAGCGCGGCCGGGTCGGGGTGGACGCCGAGCAGGTTCGTGCGGATGGCTGCGGTGTCGATCAGCCCGGCGCGGGCGAGCTGTGAGTCGTCGAACAACTCCACCAGCGCGGCCCGGTTGCGGCGCAGGCTGACGTGGAAGTCGACGCTGTATTCGCCCTTGGTCTGCCGCCGCAGAACGGAGTCGGGGACGATTCCTTCCATCGCGGCGCCGAGTACCGGCTTGTAGCGGCCGGGCGTGCTGCGTTCGGGCACCCGGATCGCGAGCGCCGCTTCGAGCACGCTGTCGTCGAGGTAGGGCGCGGCGTACGCCGGCCCCTCGCGGGAGAAGACGTGGTCCAGTTGACGGACACCGCGCGCACCGGTCTGTGCGCACATGAGCGCCGCGTGCTGTCCGCGCCGGGGCGCGAGGGGCTCGGCGGTCTCGGCGGCCTCGCGGAGCAGGCTCTGCACGGCCCGCACCGCGTCGGGCGTCGCCCACGAGGGCATGCGCAGGTCTGCGCCCCATGCCGTCGACGGGGCGCGGCGGCCGGGAACAGGGGGAGGGGGCTCCGGCTCGGTGAGGCTGTCCGCCCAGGCGGCCATCCACTGGCCGAACGTCCTGCGGTCCGCGAGTTGACGCAGCAACTGCCACAGGGGCCAGTGCTGAAAGGCGCGGTGCGTGCGGATACGGGCCCACGCCGCCAGCGGATGGCTTCGCACGTAGTCGTGCAGGTGCGGGGGAAGCGCGGTGAACAGTTCGTCCCCGCCTCCGCCCATCATGTGCAGGCGCGATCCCCGGCCGGTCATCAGCTGGGCGGTCGTTGCGATTCTGGCGCTGTCCCGCACCCAAGGACCCGGCTCGTCCGTGGGCACAGTGCCGGCGGTCAACCTTGTCAGGCCGCTGTACCACAGAGGCCATTCGTCACGGGAGGGCGTCACATGCTCGACGCCGGGAAGCATGTCGCCGGCACGAACGGCCCAGGCCGTGTCGTCGTTCCCGGGGTCGAGGCTCTGCCAGCGAAAGGTCACCAGCCGGGCTCCGCCCGGCCGCCTCCGGGCTTGCTCCCGCGCGGCCAGGAAGCACAGGCTGGTGGAATCCAGGCCTCCTGACAGGTCCGCGCTGACCGTACCGCCGCCGGCCGTGCAGGCGTTCACCGCGGCGACCAGCGCCTCGCGCACCGCGGGCGCCCCCTGAACCAGCGTGAGCTCCGGATCCGGCGGACTCCACCACCGCTGCGTACGGGCCCGCCCGTCCGGCTCGATCAGCAGGCAGTCATGGGCGGGCAAGCCCTGCACGCCCGCCCACACGCACCGGTCGTCCAGCGGGTAGGGAGGAGGCGAGGCCAGCAAGTGAAGAGCCAGCAGCCGCTCATCCACGCCCGCCCCGGCCGCTGCGCTTCCCGCGGCCGCCGATGCGAGCCTGTCCGATCGGTCGGCGGCCACCACCACCCCGCCCACGCGCGCGTGAAAGAGCCGCCGGACCCCGGATGCGCTGCCCCGGGCCCGGACCCTGCCGTCCACCGAGGCCACAAGATGAAAACTGCCCGCCAGACCCCGTGCGGCCCCCTCCACATCCGCGAGGTCACGGACCTGCCCCGCCCGCGCGGACAACGCACCGGCGGTGACCGGGCAACGCCCGATCACCGCCAGCCGCCGCACCCCCGCCGCGCCCACCGTCACATGGCCGTCCGGCCAGCTGCCCAGCAGCCATGGCCGGCCGGAGTGGTGAGCGACGACCTCGGTTGCCCAGGGGCGCAGGAGTCGCGCGGCGGCCGCGCCCGATTCACCGTCCGGGAGGATGATGAACCACATGTCACCGGTCATCAGTTGACGGCCCCGGTCTCAGCTGGGGCCCGGGTACCACTCATAGGGAGGGAATCCGCCCTCGTAGAACGCCCCGAGGGCCTCACCGCGTGTCAGCTCGGCGAAATCACCGACCTCCACCATGACCGGCGGTTCGTACAGCTCTTGCTCGTCCATGGAACACCCTTTCCACCCAGCCGGGCGGTGCGGTAACCGCACCATGACCCTGAAATCCCCGGAATCCTCATGAACAGTCCATTCGGCGCAATCTGTCACTCGTTGGAGTGATGAAAGACTTGTTCCGCGTGTGCGCGGAAGCTGCGCGGCCGGCGGCCGGTGAGGCGGAGGACGGTGTCGGTGGTGCGGTCCTCGGCTCCTTCCGCGATCGTGCGGTCCATGCCGGCGAGCAGGGCGGCGAACCCGGCAGGCATCGTCAGGGCCAAGTGGTCGCTCATCTGCTCGTACGTCAGCTGCCGGTGGGTGACGGTATGTCCGGTCACCTCGCTGAGCACGGCCGCCACGTCACCGTAACTCAGCGCCTCCGGGCCGGTGATGACCAGGTCGCTGCCGGGCGCCCGGTCATCGGTCAGAGCGTGCTCGGCGACGGCCGCGATGTCGTCGGCGTCCACGAAGCCCACCCGCCCCTCGCCCGTCGCACTCAGGATCGTCCCCTTCTCGCGGATGCTGCGGGCGTGCAGGTGGTCGCCGGTGAAGTTCTGCATGAACCAGGACGGCCGCAGCACCGCCCACTCCTCGAACAGCGAGGGCAGGGCCCCGTGCACCTGCCCGACGGCCGGGCCTCCGGCGGGGATCGCCGATGAGCTGAGCAGGACGGCGCGGCGCACTCCGGACGCGCGGGCCTGCTCCAGGAAGGGCAGCATGACCTCGGCGGGGTCGGGAGAGGCCGGCGGCGGGACCAGATAGACGCGGTCGGCGCCGCTCAGGGCCGTCTCGTACGTCGTGGGGTCGTACCAGTCGAAGCCGACGCTGTGCGCACCGCGGACAGGAGCGGGGCGCCGGCTCGCGGCCCTGACCCGGTGCCCGCGGGCGGTGAGGCGCCGGACCAGTCGGCTGCCGGTGGTGCCGGTGGCCCCGAGGACGAGGGTGGTGAGGGGCGTGGTCATCGGCTGCTCCGTGCGAAGTCGGCCGCGTCGTCCTGGAGGACGGCGAGCGGGTTCCAGTAGTCGCGGGCCGGGATGTTCTTGTCGAGTAACAGCCGCAGGCTGTGGCGGAACAGGTCCGCCGGTTGAGCAGGCGTGGTCACGGGGCTTCCCTCCGATACGATACGGACCCGGGGTCCGGTTATGTCGCGCAAAGATACGGACCCGTGGTCCGTTTACGCAACCGGAGGGAACCCCGTGCCCGAACGCAAGCCCCGCGCGGACGCCGCACGCAACCGCGAGGCCGTCCTTGCGGCCGCCGACCGGCTCTTCGCCACCTGCGACACGCCCGAGGAGGTGACCATGGCCGACATCGCCGCTGCCGCCGGCGTCGGCAAAGCGACGCTCTTCCGCGGCTTCACCGACCGCACGGGCCTGATCCGTACGCTCTACGCGGCCCGGCTCGAACCGGTCCGCCGGGCCGTCACGGAGGGCCCGGGGCCCCTCGGGCCCGCCACTGCGCCGATGGAGCGCGTTCCCGCCCTGCTCGACGCCCTCCTCTGCTTCAAGCTCGACCACCAGCACCTCTCCCTGGCGCTGGAAGGAACCGGAACCGACAGCCCGTACCAGGCCGAGCACTACGACTGGTGGCACGACACGCTCCGCCGCGCGCTGGAACAGCTCCCGGCGTTCGAGGGCAGTGACTTCGCCGCGCACGCCCTGCTCGCGGCCGTCCGCGCCGACCTCGTCGACCATTTGGCCGGGCGGCAGAAGAGGCCTCGCGAGCAGTTGCGGGCGGAACTGGCCGCGTTCGTCAAGGGCGTCCTGAGCGGTTCAGGTTCAGGTTCAGCTGAAGGGTCAGGTTCCGGCTCCGGCAGGAGCCACGGCTCCGGCGGGGCGCAAGGCGGGCAGTGAGCCGCTTCCGGCTCGCTCCCGGCGGCACCGTCAGGTCACTTCTCGATGAAGGTGATCTCTTCCGGCTGGTGGGTCATCCGCACGGTGCGGCCGTTGGTGACCTCGATGACGTGGTGCAGGCCCGTGACGGACTTCGCGGGGGCGGACTCCAGGCGGAACTCGTCCGCCGCTCCGGCGAGGAAGGCGGGGAAGCAGGCCACCGACGGGTCGGCGGGGTTGAGTTCCAGGTAGTCCTTGAGCCGCCGGAACAGCTTCGGGAGGATGACCGCCCCGTGGTCGTCGTCCGTCAGCGAGGACATGCCGGTGACCTCGAAACCCTTCGTGGTCATGTCGACGCCGTCGGCCCACACACCCGCTTTGGCCGCCCTCGCCTCCTGGGCCGCCGTGCTGAGGACATCGCGCAGGTGGCCGGGCAGGCCGGCGTAGAAGGTCGGGTAGGCAAGGCCGAGCGAGAGCAGGTGGCGGTTGGCGGTGTTCTTCAGCAGCTTGTCGCTCACACTGGTCTCGTAGCCGCTGTACACCGGCGGCGTGCGGCGGCCGACGAAGGCGACGCACCGGCCGTGGACGTCGGCTCCGCGGGTGAGGATGAAGCCCGGCACACTGGCGGGGACGGTGGTGACGGTCTCGTCGTCGTGGCGCTCGACGCTGGTGAACCCGACCCACTTCAGCAGTTCGGTCGCGGCCTCGTGCGCGAGCCGCAGCGGCTGGTGCTGAACGGACGGCTGCTGGCCGTAGTGCGTCTCCAGCGCGTCGATGCCTTCCAGCCGGACGGCGGCACGGCCGTCCGGCTCGGGCACGATCTTCTTGCGGCCCGGGACGAGTTTCCAGTCGGCGACGTCGTCGGGGTAGAAGGGGATCGTGTCGCCGTCCGGCTGGGCCTTCTCCGGCACCTTGAACGAGCCTCTGATCACCAGCATCGACATGGCGACTCCACTCCTGTCCGTCACCGTACGTATGTGTCCGTGACCATACGTAGGTGAAGGTAACGCAAAATCGCGCGAGGGGGCTCCGGCGAGGGACCGGTCAGCCGCAGTCGTCACCCCGGGCGGAATGCGACGCGGACGCTGCTGTCCGCGGGAAGGATCATCACGCTGCCCTGCCGGGTGTTCCAGCCCTCGGGAATGACGAACATGCGGCTGTTGGACTGCGCGAGCAGGCGCAGCCCGTGGTAACGGAACTTGAAGCGCTGTTTCGGACCGCCGTCCGGCAAGACGGTCTCCTGCACGTTCGTGTGCCGGAAGTACAGGCGCTCGGCAGTGTCGACGACGATCTCCGGCCTGAGCCACAGTCTGCGAGCCAGATACCGGGCGTCGCTCCGGCCGTGCTGCTGCGCGTACGCGTTGACGGCCCAGAAGGAGGACAGCGCGATCAGTGCCGCGATGAGGACCAGGGCAGTTGTCTCGCGCGCGAAGGGGTAGGGGCGGCCCGTGCACTTGATCTGCAGCACCCTCCCGTAGAGCACCAGCACCAGCCCGCCCCCGAGGAGCAGCGGGGTGTCCAGTGCGCCGGCGCGCCAGACGGCGAATCCACCGAGCATGCCGAGGGCGAAGAGGAGGAATCCGGCAGCCATCAGAGCCATGGCGGCCCGGGTCAGGAGCGGTGCGAGGGCGGGCCGGGAGACAGCGAGGGAGGTGATGCACAGATAGCCGAGTGCGCCGAGGAGCCCGATGGCGAGGGTGATGCCCACGGGCATGTACAGGGCGCCCGCGCTGCGCAGCAGATAGTCCTGGGTGGAGAAGCCCAGGGTGGCGGCGTCGATGCCGAAGTATTCGTACAGGGCGTCGGTGTAGGCGAAGCCGAAGAACAGGAGCAGGCCGGTGAGGACCGTGGTGGGCGCCACGAACCCGGCGATGGTCTTGAGCCAGGCGCCCCAGGCCGGGCGGCTCGTACGCTCTTCCTCCACGGCGCACCTCGCAGCAGCTCGCTCCGGGCAGTATCAGGTCTGCGGCCCGGGTGCGGGGGCCGTATGGGGTGAGGGTGTGACCGGTGCGGGAGGCGTTGATGTGGTGGTATTCGGCTCCGGCTCGGGTGGCGGGGTGAAGCGATTGTCCTCGATCACGCCGGTCATCTCGCTGGAACGGCCCGTGAGGCGCGCACACACGGTATGCGTCGGCCTCAGCGGCTTGGCTTCCTGGGGGAAGGAGAAGCTGACGCTCACGGGCTGGTCGAGGGTGGTGTTGGGGCCCACCGTCACGGATTTGGACGGCGGCTGGAAGGACGAGCGACCCGCTCCGGAACTGCAGTCCCTGACGGTCACCGTGCCGGTGTAGGACTCCGTTTCCGACGGGTTGGCCAGGTCCAGTCTGACGAGCTCCGGCCACTGCCCCGAGAAATTACCGGACAACCGCCCGGCCGTACCGAAATCACCGCCGTTTTCTCTGTTGGTCGGCTGCGCGGTGTCGGTGGCGTTCGTGGCCGTGCCGTCCGGAGAGTCCGGGGTCTTCTTTTCGTCGTCCGAGGAGCAGCCCGTGAGGAGAAGCGCGGTGGCGGCCGTGCTGACCACCAGGACGAAACCACGCCTCCACCTCTGTGGAGCCCGGCGTACTGATTGATCCACTCTCCGACGGTAACAGCCGGTATGCGAATCGCCGGGCACGGCGCGCATGCGTCGCCCCGGGCCACCGAACCGGGAAAGCCAGCCCGCGTTCGAATCATGTCCAGCCGGGTGCGGGGTAACCACTTGAACACCCATCAAGGAGGTTGACATGGCTGGTTTCCTCGACCGGGCCAAGCAGCAGGCCCAGGACGCCCTCGCCCAGGGCAAGCAGAAGGTGGATGAAGTGCAGGCACAGCGGGCCGGGGGTGAGCTGCTCAAGAAGCTCGGCGCGGCCTACTACGCGGAAAAGCGCGGATCGGGCACGGCGGACGCCACCGAGCAGGCACTCAGCGCCCTGGAAGCCCACATTGCCACCCACGGGGACGGCTTCCTGCGCAGCTAACCGGCCGGCCCGGGAACGCCCGGCGCGGGAACGCGCGGCCCGGGAACGCCCGCACCCGTCAGTGACGCCGGCGGGCGTTGAGCCGGGCGGCCTGGCGTGTCAGGTAATCGCGCTCGGCCAGGTTGGTCGCCTTGCGGGCCGCCTCGGCGTACAGCCGTGCCGCCGTCGCCGGGTCGCCGGCGCGCTCGTGGAGGTACGCGGCCGCCGCGGCGTGCCGGGGCAGCGAGTCGTCCAGCGCCGCGAGTGCCGCCAGCCCGGCGCGCGGCCCGTCGGCCTCGCCGACGGCCACGGCGCGGTTGAGCCGGACGACGGGGCTGTCGGTCAGGCGCGCGAGCTCGTCGTACCACTCGACGATCTGCGGCCAGTCGGTCTCCCCGGCGGTGGGCGCGTCGGCGTGCAGCGCCGCGATGGCGGCCTGGGCCTGGAACTCGCCCAGCCGGTCGCGGGCGAGGGCCGTCTGCAGGATCCCCACGCCCTCGGCGATCAGCCCGGTGTCCCACCGGCTGCGGTCCTGCTCGGCGAGCGGCACCAGGCTGCCGTCGGGCGCGGTCCGCGAGGCGCGCCGGGCGTGGTGCAGCAGCATCAGGGCGAGCAGCCCCGCCACCTCGGGGTGGTCGATCGCCGCCGCGAGCTGCCGGGTGAGCCGGATGGCCTCGGCGGCGAGATCGACGTCGCCGGAGTAACCCTCGTTGAAGACCAGGTAGAGGACGCGCAGCACGGTGGCGACGTCGCCGGGCCGGTCGAGCCGCACACCGGACACGGTGCGCTTGGCCCGGCTGATCCTCTGCGCCATGGTCGCCTCGGGCACGAGGTAGGCCTGCGCGATCTGGCGGGTGGTGAGCCCGCCGACGGCGCGCAGGGTGAGCGCGACCGCCGACGACGGGGTCAGCGACGGGTGGGCGCACAGGAAGTAGAGCTGGAGGGTGTCGTCCACGCCGGGCGCGGGCCCGGGCGCCGGCTCCTCGCCGGCCAGGTCTTCGCGCCGGCGGCGGGACGCGTCCGCCCGGGCCGCGTCGAGGAACCGGCGCCAGGCCACGGTGACCAGCCAGCCCTTCGGGTCCCTCGGCGGGTCGGCCGGCCAGACGCGCAGGGCCTCGACGAGAGCGTCCTGCACGGCGTCCTCGGCCGCCGCGAAACCGGCTCCGCGGCGGACGAGGATTCCGATCACGCCCGGCGTGAGGCTCCGGAGCAGGGCCTCGTCCACCGGCGTGGTCACTCCGTGATGGTGGGCGGGCAGGCCAGGAACGGGCGCAGCTCCAGCCACTCGTGGATCGGCCTGCCGCCCGCCCCGGGAGCGGCCGACAGCTCCCCGGCCAGCTCGACGGCGCGCTCGTAGCTGTCGACGTCGATCACCATCCAGCCGGCGATGAGGTCCTTGGTCTCGGCGAACGGCCCGTCGGTGACCGGCGGCCGTCCTTCGCCGTCGTAGCGCACCCACGTCCCCTCGGGGGCGAGCGCCTGGCCGTCGACGAACTCCCCGCTCTTCTCCAGCCGGGCCGCGAAGTCGTTCATGTACTGCATGTGCGCCGAGATCTCCTCGGGCGTCCACTGGTCCATCGGCACGTCGTTCACCGGGGCCGGGGCGCCGCGGTAGTGCTTGAGCAGCAAGTACTTGGCCATGATGTGTCTCCTCGGTGCTGGTGCGACCCATTGTGGTCACGTTCACCCTGGGGACGGAGCCGGTCACGGGTTCTCGACATCGTCGTCCGGAGTATTTTTTGCGCCGCCCGGACCAGCCCGCACCCGCTAGCCGGGCCAGGAGGGGCCCGGCGAGGGCGCCCGCCGCGCGCTCGCTCCCGTGAGGCAGCGCAGCCCCGGGCGCAGCTTCCGTCCCGCGGGCGCCCCTCCGACGGGTGGTTTGCTCCCGCGCCCGGCGGGCCGCCCCCGGCGCGCCGTCACACTGGCGGGACTCGTACCTGGTGTGCGGCAACTGCCGTACGTGCCAAGGGCGTTGCGGTGAGGGGGCGGAATGGCCGGCGGGACGGTTCTGTTCGCGGTGGGGGAGCATCCGGGAGAAGGGGCGCACGGCGGCCAGCTGCGCCGGATCGGGCGGGAGACCGAGGCCCAGGGGCTGGAGGTGCGCTGGGCCGCCACCGAACCCGAGGCCCGTGCCGTACTCCGGACCGAGGCGGGCCTCGCGGCCGCCGTCGTGGCGTGGGACCTCCCGCCGGGCCCGTACCGCGGTGGCGGGCCCGGCGACGAGCCCGGCCACGACGAGCCCGGCGGTGCCGCCGTGCTCCGCCGGATCGGCCGCCGCTTCAAGGACCTCCCCGTCCTCCTCATCATGGAGGAGGACGCCGACCAGGACCTCGAACGGCTTCCCCTGTGGGTCGCCGAGACGGTCGTCGGCTACGTGTGGCCCCTGGAGGACACCCCGGCCTTCATCGCCGGCCGGATCGCCTCGGCGGCGCGCGCCTACCGCGAGGCCGTGCTCCCGCCGTTCTTCAAGGCGCTGCGCCGCTTCGACGACGCCCACGAGTACTCGTGGCACACGCCCGCCCACGCCGGCGGCGTCGCCTTCCTCAAGTCGCCCGTGGGCCGGGCCTTCTTCGACCACTACGGGGAGCAGCTGCTGCGCAGCGACCTGTCGATCTCGGTCGAGGAGCTGGGGTCGCTGTTCGAGCACACCGGCCCGATCGGCGAGGCGGAGCGCAATGCCGCACGCGTCTTCGGCGCGGACCGCACGTACTTCGTGCTGCACGGCAACTCCACCGCCGACCGCATGGTGGGGCACTTCTGCGTCTCCCGCGACGAGATCGCCCTCGTGGACCGCAACTGCCACAAGTCCGTCCTGCACGGCCTGGTGCTCTCCGGGGCCCGGCCCGTCTACCTGATCCCGACCCGCAACGGCTACGGGCTCGCCGGTCCGCTGCCGCCCGCCGGGACGGAGGCCGCGGCCGTGCGCGACCGGATCGCCGGCAACCCCCTGGCCCGCGACGCCGTGTCGCTCCAGCCGCAGTACGCGATCGTCACCAACTCCACCTACGACGGGCTGTGCTACGACGCCGTCGAGGTCGCCCGCAGCCTGGCGGCCTGCTCGCCGCGGGTGCACTTCGACGAGGCCTGGTTCGCGTACGCCCGCTTCCACCCGCTCTACGAGGGCCGCTACGGCATGTCCGTCGGGCCGGACACGCTTCCGGGGCCGGAGAGGCCCACCGTCTTCGCCACCCAGTCCACGCACAAGCTCCTGGCCGCGCTCAGCCAGACCGCGATGGTCCACGTGAAGCCGGCCCCGCGGGCGCCGGTGGAGCACGACCGGTTCAACGAAGCGTTCATGATGCACGGGACCACGTCGCCGCTGTACCCCGCCCTGGCCTCGCTCGACGTGGCCACCGGCATGATGGACGGGCCGCAGGGCCGGTGGCTCGTCGAGGAGGCGGTCACCGAGGCGATCCGCTTCCGCCAGGCCGTCACCCGCACCGGGCGGCGCGTCGCCGCGGCCGGGGACCGGCCCCCGTGGTTCTTCGGCGTGTGGCAGCCCGACACGGTCACCGACCCCGAGACCGGCAAGCGGCACGCGTTCGCCGACGCCCCGCTGGACCTGCTGCGCTCCCGGCCCTCCTGCTGGCACCTGGAGCCCGGCGCCGCCTGGCACGGCCTGCCCGGCCTCACCACGGGCTACTGCATGCTCGACCCGGTCAAGGTGACCCTCACCTGCCCGGGCATCGACGCCACCGGCACCTGGGCCGACCACGGCATCCCCGCGCGGATCCTGACGGCCTACCTGGCCGGCCGCAACATCGTCGTGGAGAAGACCGACACCTACACCACACTCGTCCTGTTCTCCATGGGCATCACCAAGGGCAAGTGGGGCACGCTGCTGGACGCCCTGATGGACTTCAAGGCGCTCCACGACGACGGAGCCCTCCTCGACCACGTCCTGCCGGGCATCGTCGCCGCGCACCCCCGCCGTTACGCCGGCACGAGCCTGCGCGAGCTGTGCGCCGCCATGCACGACCACCTGCGCGGGGCCGGCCTCGTCACGCTCCTGGACCGGGCCTTCCAGGAGCTCCCCGAGCCCGTCGCCCCGCCGCAGTGGTGCTACCAGCAGCTGATCCGCTCCGGCACCGAGCGCATCCGGATCGCCGACGCCGCGGGGCGCACGGCCGCCGCGATGATCACGGTGACGCCGCCGGGCATCCCGGTCCTGATGCCCGGCGAGTCCGTCGGCCCCGACGACGGTCCGCTCCTGCGCTACCTGCGCGCGCTGGAGTCCTTCGACCGCGCCTTTCCCGGCTTCCGCAGCGAGACCCACGGGGTCACGGTGGACGACGAGACCGGTGACTACCAGATCGAGTGCGTCCTGCCCGGCCGCTCGCCGGCCGCGGGCCGCTAGCCGCCTCGCGAGCCCGTGGCCGGCGGGCAGGGCAGAGAGCCGCCACGAGCAGCAGTGGCGCGGCCCACCGGCCGACGGGCAGGATCGGCGGATGCCTCATCTCGGACTGGTGACCGTCGTCGTGCGTGACTACGACGAAGCCATCGCCTTCTACCGCGACGCCGTCGGCTTCGAACTCCTGGAAGACACCCCGCTCGGCAGCGGCAAGCGGTGGGTGGTGATGGCTCCGCCCGGAGCGCGCGAGACGGCGGTACTCCTCGCCAGGGCCGTGACGGGGGACCAGCAGAACCGGGTCGGCGACCAGACCGGCGGCCGGGTCGGCTGGTTCCTGAACACGGACGCCTTCGAGCGCGACTACGAGCGGATGCGCGCCGCCGGGGTCGTATTCGAAGAGGCGCCCCGGCGCGAGCCCTACGGCACGGTGGCCGTCTTCCGGGACCTGTACGGAAACCGCTGGGATCTGATCCAGCTGCTCCGGCCGCCCCGCCGTTGACGCGGCCCGTCCTCCCACCGGGCCGGGAATCCCGTCGCCCCGTACCGGCCGGCGCCTCGATCGGTGGCTCCTGCTGTGCGCCCTGGCATCGCAGGTGCCACCGTGGGCACATGCAGAACGACAAGCCTGCATGACTTCCATGAGAAGGAGCAGCAGATGCCCAGGGGTTCCAGCGCCAAGCGCGAGCGGCAGTACGAGCACATCAAGGACAGTGCGCGCGAGCGCGGGGAGAGCAAGAAGCGGGCGGAGGAGATCGCGGCTCGCACGGTCAACAAGGAGCGGGCCCGGGCGGGCGAGTCCAAGACGGCCAGCCGCTCCTCGACGCGGGACATGTCCTCGTCCAAGCGCGGCGGTCAGCGCTCGCACTCCGGTGCGCAGGGGCCGACCAAGGAACAGCTCTACAACGAGGCGAAGCAGAAGAACATCGAAGGCCGCTCGCAGATGAACAAAGACGAGCTGAAGCGGGCGCTGGGCCGCTGACGGGCACGGCGACGTCGCGTTCAGGCAGCACGGTGGTGGCCGTTCGGGCCTGACCACGAACGGAGAGAGCTGTGCAGCTGTCGTTCCTCAACCGGCTCTACGAGCAGCCGGGGCCGTGGGCCAGCGCCTACCTGGACACCTCCCGGGACGCCGGTACCGGTGACGCGGACAAGGCCGTCGCCCTGCGATGGCGGCATCTGCGCGACCACCTCGCCGCCGCCGGAGCCGACGACGAGACCCTCGACGCGCTCGCGGACGTCGTGGGTGCCGACCGCGAAATCGCGGGACGGCACGGACAAGCACTGTTCGCCGCACGCGGCCGCCTGGTCCTCGTCGCCGAGCTGCCCGACCCCCCGGAGCGCGACGCGGCACACTTCGGGCCGCTCCCGCACGCCCTGCCCCTGGCCGTGCGGCACGCACCGGACATCCCCTACGCGGCCGTCGCGATCGAGCGCCCCGCCTCCCGGGACACCGGCGCGCCGGAGGACGTGTCCGTGGAGGTGGAAAGCGGGCGCTGGCCCATGAGCAGGGTCGTCCCGGGCGCCTCGGAGGTCCACCGGTTCGCGTCCGGCGCCTGGCAGGACGAGGTGCCGCGCATCGCAGCCCTCCTGACGGACATGGCCGGCCGCGGCGAGGCCGACGTGATCGTGCTGCGGGTCGCCGGCGGCGACGAGTGGGCACGAGGAGTACTGGTCAACCGCCTTCCGCGGCGCGTGCGCGACCGCCTGACCACCCTCCCCGACGACGATGCGGGGAGCGAGGCGCCCGCCCGGGCCGGACCGGGCAGAGCGCTGCTCGAAGAGCAGCTGGCAGGGATCCTCGCCGGGCGCATGAGCAGCGCCGACAGCGGCCTGTTCGACCGGTACCAGGCGCAGCGCGCACGGCAGCCCACCGGCTCGGAGGGCATGCCTTCCGTCGTCGCGGCCTTGCAGGGCGGGCGGGCCGAAGCACTGCTCGTCAACGACGCCCCAAGCCTGTCCGCACGCGTCTGCGTCGGCTACGAGCCCACGCAGATCGCGCTGTCGGCCGATGAACTGCGCGCCTTCCGGGTACCCGAGGTCCGGGAAGAAGCCGCGGAGGACGCCCTGCTGTGGTCCGCGATGGGGACGGGAGCCGAGCTGGTCGTCGTCCCCAGGGCCTCGCTGACCCTGCAGGAGGGGGTGGGGGTGCTGTGGCGCTACTGATACGGACGAGGGCGCCGCCGCGGAGTCCGCCCGCACCGAGGGCGCGCGCCCGCCCGGGCGCCGTGCCGGGGGAGCCGTACACGAGGCGCCGGATGCCCCGCACAGGCCTCCGGCGGATGAGGAGTGCGCATGCGTGCGTTGACCTGGCAGGGACGGCGGGACGTCCGGGTGGAGACCGTGCCCGACCCGCGCCTCGAAGAGCCCACGGACGTGATCGTACGGATCACGTCCACCGGAATCTGCGGATCCGATCTGCACCTCTACGAGCTGCTCGGCCCGTACCTCGATCCGGGTGACATCCTCGGGCACGAGCCGATGGGCGTCGTCGAGGAGGCGGGGCGCGAGGTGACCTCGCTCGCCCCCGGTGACCGGGTCGTCGTCCCGTTCAACGTCTCCTGCGGCAGCTGTTTCATGTGCGGGCAGGGACTGCAGTCGCAGTGCGAGACCACGCAGGTGCGCGCCTACGGCAAGGGCGCGGCGTTGTTCGGCTACAGCAAGATGTACGGACAGGTGCCCGGCGGGCAGGCGGAGCTGCTGCGGGTGCCCTTCGCCGACACCCTGCCGGTCAAGGTGCCGCACGGCCCGCCCGACGAGCGGTTCGTCTACCTCTCCGACGTGCTGCCCACCGCGTGGCAGGCGGTCGAGTACGCGGCCGTGCCCCCGGGCGGCACGGTCGCGGTCGTCGGCCTGGGGCCGATCGGGGACATGGCGGCCCGGATCGCCCTGCACCGCGGTGCGGAGCGGGTCATCGGCGTGGACCTGGTCCCGGAGCGGCTGGCGAGGGCGAGCGCCCGGGGAGTGACGGTCCTGGACGTCGGCGAGCTCGGCAAGGAGCTCGCCGGAGCCGTCCGCGAGCTGACCGGTGGCCGCGGGCCGGACGCCGTGATCGAGGCGGTCGGCATGGAGGCGCACGGCGCGCCCGTGGCCAAGGCGGCCCACCAGTTCGTCGGCATGCTGCCCGACGCCTTGGCGGAGAGGCTGATGGAGCGCGTGGGCGTGGACCGCCTGGCCGCCCTGTACTCCGCCATCGAGATGGTCCGCCGGGGCGGGACGATCTCCGTCGCCGGTGTCTACGGAGGAATGGCCGACCCGATGCCGCTGATGACCATGTTCGACAAGCAGGTACAGCTGCGGATGGGCCAGGCCAACGTCCGCCGCTGGTCGGACGCGATCCTTCCGCTGCTGAACGACGAGGACCCGCTGGGGGTGGAGGGCTTCGCGACGCACACCCTGCCGCTGGAGGAGGGGCCGCAGGCGTACAAGACCTTCCAGGCCAAGGAGGACGGCATGGTCAAGGTGCTGCTGACCCCCTGAGGCGGCACCCCGGGAAAGGATCCCGGGCGGCCGGCGTGACGTGGAGATCCGGTGCCCGCACCGGTGCGATGTCCGGTGCCCGCACCGGTGTGAGGAGGAGCCCCCATGACCCGCACATCTCATGACCGGACGGCAGCAGGACGTTCCGGCCGTCCCGCCGGAGCCGGTTCGGGCGGGATGGCCGGGCAGTCGGCGCTCGTCACGGGCTCGTCCCGTGGGCTGGGCCTGCTGATCGCCCGCGAACTCGGGCGCCGCGGCTGCCGGGTGATGCTGTGCGCCCGCGACGCGGAGGAGCTGTCCCGGGCGGAGGCCATGCTGCGCGACGAGGGCGCACAGGCACGTTCCGTGGCCTGCGACCTCACGGACGAGGACGCGCCGCGGCGGCTCGTCACGGCGGTCCGGGACGCGTTCGGCGGCGGCCCCGACATCGTGGTCAACAACGCCGGCGTCATCCAGGTCGGTCCCTTGGACGCCATGGCGGAGAGCGACTTCCGGCAGGCCATGGAGACGATGTACTTCGCTCCGCTGCGGCTCGTCCTGGAGGCGCTGCCCGGCATGCGGGAGAAGGGCGGCGGCCGGATCGTGACCGTCAGCTCCATCGGCGGCCGGGTCGCGGCCCCGCACCTGCTGCCCTACGTCGGCGCGAAGTTCGCCGTGGCCGGGCTGTCGGAAGGGCTGCGCGCCGAACTGGCGGCGGAGGGCATCAGCGTCACGACGGTCTTCCCCGGCCTGATGCGTACGGGATCCCACACCGCCGCGCGGTTCAGCGGAAGCCCGGCGAAGGAGTACAGCTGGTTCGCCGTCGCCGCCGGGCTCCCCGTGCTGTCGATGGACGCCGAGAGGGCCGCGCGGGCGATCGTGCGCGCGGCCGAACAGCGCAGGCCCGAGCTGGTACTCACCCCCGCGGCGAAGGCCGCGGTGCGGTTGCACGGCATGGCCCCCGCGACGGTGACCCGCTGCCTGACCCTGGGCGCCCGGTTGCTGCCCGGGGCCGGCGAGGCGCCTGAGCACAACGTCCCGGGGAACGTGGCCGCCCGCTCGGTCCGACCCCGCCTCGTCCACCGGCTCACCCGGCTCAACGACCGCGCGGCTCACCGCTTCAACCAGCGGACTTCCTGAAACCGGGGCCTGCCGGGCCGGGCCCTGCGACGCCGGCGCCCGCGCTCCACGCCTCGCGCGCGTGTTCGAAGGGGGTTGTTTTCTCCCGTTTCGACGGGCGCGGGCGGGTTACCCGGCGAGGGTGATATTCCCTCCCGTCCCTCCAGCAACCCCCGTACCGGATCCCGGCAGCGGATCCCGGCTTGCTCCTGAGTACGCGCCGGCGTCCTCCGTGCCCGGCTCTCCACACGCTGCGGACTGCCGGACACCGGCCCCGCCCGCACCACCGTGATCGCCGCCTCGCCGCACCGCACGAAGCCGCCGAGGGCAGAGCCCGTGCCCGCCACCCGGCCCTGAGCCGGTACGGCCCGGACGACCGGCTCCCGCACGCCCCGCAGCGGCTCCTCCAGGAGGTGACCCGCGATGACGCCCCCACCGGTACCCGCCGGAGCACACCGGCACCCGAACGCCCACCCGGCCGGACCCGGCCTCCGGCCCCGCCCTCCGCGCCGCGCCACGTTGCGCCCGCCGGACGGCAACCCTCACCGGATCGCCCTGATCTCCGAACACGCCAGCCCGCTGGCGGTGCTCGGCGGCGTCGACGCGGGCGGCCAGAACGTGCACGTCGCCCACCTCGCCCAGGCCCTCGCCGCCCGCGGGCACAGCGTCGCCGTCTACACCCGCCGCGACGACCCCGCACAGCCCGCCGCGACCACCCTGTCGCCCGGCGTCGAAGTACGCCTCGTCCCCGCCGGACCGCCTGCCGCGCTGCCCAAGGACGAACTCCTTCCTTACATGGACGAGTTCGCACGCCTGCTCGTCGACGCGTGGGAAGACGACCCGCCCGACATCGTCCACTCCCACTACTGGATGTCCGGAGTCGCCGGCCTGGCCGCCACCCGGCGCCTGGGCCTGCCGCTGGTGCACACCTACCACGCCCTGGGCACGGTCAAGAAGCGCCACCAGCCGCGGGAAGACACCAGCCCGCCCCGGCGCATCCCCCTGGAGACGGCCGTCGGCCGGGGCTGCCGGCGCATCATCGCCACCTGTCGCGACGAAGTGCGCGAGCTCCTCGCCATGGGCATCCCCGACGGCCGCGCGGCCGTCGTCCCCTGCGGCGTGGACGCCGCGCGCTTCAGCCCCTACGGCCCGGCCGCCCCGCGCGGCCGTCACCCTCACCGCCTCGTGCAGGTGGGCCGCCTCGTCAGACGCAAAGGCGCGGGAACGGCAGTGGCAGCCCTGCGGGGACTGCCGGACACCGAGCTCGTCATCGTCGGCGGCCCGCCGCCCGGCCGGCTCCACGAGGACCCCGAGGCCTGCCGCCTGCGCGCCCTCGCCCGGGAGACAGGAGTCGCCGACCGGGTGCGCTTCACCGGCGGTGTCCCTCCCGAACGCATCCTGCCCCTGCTGCGCAGCGCCGACGTGGTGCTGTGCCCGGCCGACTACGAGCCCTTCGGCATCGTGCCGCTGGAAGCCATGGCGTGCGGCGTCCCCGTCGTGGCCACCGCTGTCGGCGGCCAGCTCGACACCGTCGCCGATCCCGCCACCGGGTGCCTGGTCCCCCCGGGCGACCCGGCCCGGCTGGCCGAGGCCGTCGCCGCCCTCCTCGCCGACCCCGCCCGGCGGGCCGGCTGCGGCATCGCCGGCCGCCGCCGCGTCCTGGAACGCTACGGCTGGGACCGGGTCGCCGCCGCCACCGAGGACGTCTACCGCGGCGTGATGAGCCGCCATTTCACCACCGGCGCCGCAGCGGCCACGCGAGCCTCCGGGCCGGACGCCGCCTGAGCAGCACCCCGCCCACGCGGCCCCGCCGCCCCGGCACCGCCCGGAGCGCACGAGGGGCCGCAGGACCGCAGGACACGAAGGGAGGAACGGCCACCACCGGGCGAACGGCACCGCGACGCGGCGCCGTTCCACCGCACAGCCCGGCCGGCCGGACCGTCATGACCGAGCCCCTGCACGCCGCCCACGCCCACTGCCAGTCCCTGCTGGACGCCCTGGGCCGCTTCCGCCACCAGGGCCTGGCCCAGATCGCCGGCTGGGGCGACCACCTGGCGGCCGTCCTGCGCGTCGGCGGCCGGCTGCTGGCCGCGGGCAACGGCGGCAGTGCCGCCCAGGCCCAGCACCTCACGGCCGAACTCGTCGGCCGCTACCGCGCCGAACGCCCCGCCTACTCGGCCATCGCCCTGCACGCCGACACCTCCAGCGTCACCGCCATCGGCAACGACTACGGCTTCGAGGAGCTCTACGCCCGCCAGGTGTCCGCCCACGGCCGGCCCGGCGACGTGCTGCTGCTGATGTCGACTTCCGGACGCAGCCCGAACCTGCTCGCCGCGGCCACCACCGGACGCGCCGCCGGGCTGCGCGTATGGGCCATGACCGGCCCGCGCCCCAACCCCCTGGCCGCCCAGGTGGACGAAGCCCTGTGCATCGAGGCCGAGACGACCGCCACCGTCCAGGAAGCCCACCTGGTGGCGTTGCACCTGCTGTGCGAGTCCTTCGACGCCGCCACCGGCCCCCAACCCCTGCCCGTAGCGGAAGAGGCCGGCGGGCCCACGAAGCGGGCCGCCGCCGGATCGGCCTGCCAGGGACCCGCACCCGCAGGCCGGGCCGCCGAAGCGGCCCGCGGCGCGGCGGCGGACAGCCCCGGCAGGGTGGGGCCATGACGCGGCACCTGCTGGTGCTGCGGGCCCTGGGCCTGGGCGACCTGCTGACGGCCGTCCCGGCCTTGCGGGCCCTGCGCCGGGCCCACCCGGGGCACACGCTCGTCCTCGCCGCCCCGGCCGGCCTGGCCCCCGCCGCCGCGGCCACCGGCACCGTCGACCGCCTGCTGCCCGCCGAAGCGCCCGGCCGGGCCGTGCCCGGGCCCCTGGCATGGAGCGGCCGCGCCCCCGACGTCGCGGTCGACCTCCACGGCAACGGGCCGCCCAGCCACCTCCTCCTGGAAGCGCTCCGCCCGGCCCGGCTCTACGCCTACGCTCACCCGGGCACACCCCACCTGCCCGGGCCGCCCTGGCACGAGGACGAGCACGAGCGCCTGCGCTGGTGCCGCCTGCTGCGGTGGTACGGCATCCCGGCCGACCCCGGTGACCTGCACCTGCCCCGGCCCGACACGGCGTCACCCGCCCCCGGAGCCACCGTCCTCCACCCCGGTGCGGACGCCGCTGCCCGCCGCTGGCCCGCCGACCGCTTCGCCACCGTCGCCCGCGCCCTGCACCACGACGGCCACCACGTCGTCCTCACCGCCGGAGCCGGGGAAGGCCCCCTCGCCCACCGCATCGCCCGCAGCGCCGGACTGCCCCCCGGCCGCGTCCTGGGAGGCGGCACCGAAGGCCTGCCCTTCCAGGCCCTGGCCGCCCTCGTCGCCCAGGCGCGCGCCGTCATCTGCGGCGACACCGGAATCGCCCACCTCGCGACCGCGCTGAACACCTGCTCCGTCGTCCTCTTCGGTCCCGTCGCCCCCCGCCTGTGGGGACCGCCGCCCTCTCCCCGCCACCGCGTCCTGTGGCATCCGGGCCCCGGCGAGAGCGCCCGCCCCGGCGACGCCCACGGCACGCGCCCGGACCCGCGCCTGCTGCGCATCACCGCGGACGAAGTCCTCGACGCCGTCACCCGCCTGCCCGCCGGTCCGCCCGCCCACTCCCTGGTCCTCGGCTCCACCTGCCGGCCCCAGCGGTCCCCCTCCGCCACGGAGGGCACCCCGTGACCCTCCGCCACGCCCGCACCGGCGTCGCCGTCATCACCCGCAACCGCCGGGAGAGCCTCCTGCGGAGCCTCGGCCACCTCCTCGACCTGCCCGAGCAGCCCCCCATCGTCGTCGTCGACAACGCCTCCACCGACGGCACCGCCCGCGCCGTGCGCTCCCTCGCCTCCCGCTGCCCGCAGGTGACCCTGCACGCCCTGGACCGCAATCTCGGTGCCACCGGCCGCAACCTCGCCGCCGCGGCCCTGCCCACCCCCTACGTCGCCTTCGCCGACGACGACTCGTGGTGGGAGCCGGGCGCCCTGGCCACCGCAGCGGCCCTGTTCGACGCCCACCCCCGCCTGGCACTCATCGCCGCCGAAGTGCAGGACGGGGTCGAAGCCGCCCGCGCCGAGGAAGGCGCTGCGCCGTACGACGGCCGCGCAGGC
>NZ_JBPQTW010000054.1:0-34287 GCF_051386535.1 Streptomyces sp. URMC 127 | reverse complement strand
CAACTGGTGGATCCTGCTGATCGGCCGCATCCTGCAGGGCCTGGGCGTCGGCGGCGTGCTGGCGCTGGCCTACCTGATCGTCGGCCTCGCCTACCCCGACGAGCTGCGGGCCCGGATGCTGGCCCTGGTGGCCTCGGCGTGGACGCTGCCCGCCCTGCTCGGCCCGGCCATCGCGGGCGCGATCGCGAGTGCCTCCAACTGGCGGGTGGTCTTCCTCGTCCTCGTCCCGCTGGTGCCCGTCGCCGCCCTGCTCACCCTGCCCGCCATGCGCAGGCTCAAGCCCGCGGGCGACGGCGCGCCGGGCGAGAACCGGCTGCCGCTCACCGTGCTGCTGGTGCTCGGCGTCGGCGCGCTCCTCGCCGGCCTGGAGAACCGCAACCTCGCGGTGCTCGTGCCGCTCGTCGTCGCCGGCGTCGCCATCACCCTGCCCGTGCTCGGCAAGCTGCTGCCGGCGGGCACGCTCACCGTCCGCCGCGGCATGCCCGCCGGCATGATCGTGCGCGGCCTGGTCAGCGCCGCCTACTACGGCGGCGAGTCCTTCTTCCCGCTCAGCATGACCCGCGTCCTTGGCCTGAACACGCTCGGCTCCGGCCTCGCGCTGTCCGCGGGCGCCCTCACCTGGGTCAGCGGCGCCTGGCTGCAGGCGAAGCTGGACACCCGCAGCGGCGGCAAGGGCCGGCACGCCCGCGTCGTCCTCGGCTTCGTCCTGCTCGTGGCCGGTGACGCGCTGATCGCCCTGTCCGTCGGCACCGGCCTCAGGAGCGTCCCGCTCGCGATCGCCGGCTGGGCCGTCGCCGGCCTCGGCATGGGCTTCGTCTACCCGGCCGTCACCACGATCGTGCTGTCCCTGGCCGACAAGGGCAAGGAGGGCGCGGCCAGTTCGGGCCTGCAGCTGTGCGAGACGCTGTCCGTGGCCGTGATGACCGGCCTGGGCACCGCCATCACCGCCTACGGCTCCTCGCACGACTGGTCCGACAGCCGCGGTCTCGGCATCATCTACGTCATCGCCGCCGTCTGCGCCGTCCTCGGCATCGCCGCGGGCCTGCGGACCGCCGTCCGCAGGCGCACCGGCGACGGCGGGGACGACGCTCCCGCGAGCCCGGAAGCGCTCCGCGAATCGGAGCGAACGGCCTGATCAGCGGCCGGATTCGGCCCCCGCGCGGACCCGGTTCGGTACGCGGCCCGGAAAAGCTTCGGTCGCTGTACCGGGCCGGTCCGTGCTGTCCGCGGCGGCCGCCTCGGTGATGCTGGAGCGACCGGTGCGAGTGACGCGCCGGGCGCGCAAGCATCTCCCTGGGAGGGAACAGTGCCCGAAGTGCTGAACGGTGATGTGCTGACCGGCGAGGCGCGGGCCCTGGCTCCGGCGGGCGGCCGCCGGGGCGGGGCCCGCGTCCGGTCCCGGGTGGAGATCCCCCTCCACCTGCCCGACGGCTCCTGGCAGACCGCGCACGTCATCACCTTCGACGGGCTCTCCGACGGCCTGGAGCACATCGCGGTGTCCTACACCCGCCACCCCTCCGTCCCGCTCGTGCGGGTCCACTCGGAGTGCCTGACCGGCGACGTCCTCGGCTCGGGCCGGTGCGACTGCGGCTCGCAGCTGGACGAGTCGCTGCAGCGGGTCGCCGAGGAGGGCGGCATCCTGCTCTACCTGCGCCAGGAGGGCCAGGGCCGCAGGGACATCAGCCTCTACGACAAGCTCGACGCGTACAGCGTCCAGGACCGCGGCCGCACCGCCGTGGCCGGAGGCCACGGCCTGCGCCTCGCCGACGACGCCCGCGACTACCACGCGGCCGCCCAGATGCTCCGGGCCCTGGGCGTGTCCCGGGTCAGGCTGCTGACCAGCAACCCGGACAAGGTGCGGCAGCTGAGCTGGTACGGGATCGCCGTCGAGGAACGGCTCGACTTCGCGGGCCGCGGCGCCTGAGGAGGGCCGGGCGCCCGCCCCGGGAGCTCACCCGGCGCGGGCGCCGGACCAGGCGGCGGTCTCCTCGGGGCACTCCGGGCGGTCGGAGCCCGGGGCGCCCTCGGGCCGCGCGAAGTACTCCGCGAGGCCGGAGCGGCCGGTCACGGCCAGCTTGCGGTAGACGCGGCTCAGGTGCAGCTCCACGGTGCGCTGCGTGACGAACATCTTCGCCGCGATCTCCCGGTTGGTGAACTTGGCCACCGCCATGAGCGCGACGCGGCGCTCGGTCGGGGTCAGGGCGTCGATGCCCACCTCGGTCGGCCGCCGCGGCCGGGCGCCGGCCGCCAGCAGCTCCTGACGGGCCGTCTGGGCCAGCACGGCGGCCCCGCACTGCTCGGCCAGCGACTGCGCGCGCCGCAGGTGCTCGCGCGCCTCGCCCAGCCGGCTGGACTTGCGCATCAGAATGCCCAGGTCGGTCAGCGCCCGGGCCAGGTCGAGGCGGGCCGCGGACTCCTCCAGCACCTCCACGGCCTCCCGCAGCGCCTCCTCGCCGCCCCGCCCCTTGGCCAGCAGCCCGGCCGCCCGCAGGGCGCGGCCGGTCGCCCGGCGGCCGCCCCAGCGGCGGGCCCGGGCGAGCTCCTCGTCGACGAGCGCGAGCGCGGCCTCGCGCTCCCCGAGCGCCGCCTGCACGAGGGCCGCCTCCGAACGCCAGGACAGCACCGAGGGGTTGAGCTGCCCGGCGGCGCCGAGCCGGCGGCCGCACTCCAGCAGGTCGGCCAGGCCGGCCCGGGCGTGGCCGCACGCCACGCGGAGCCGGCCGCGGTGGAAGAGCAGGGCCGCGAAGGCCGCGCCCTCCGGCACGTCGGCGTCCAGGCCGAAGTCGCTCAGCGCCCGGTTGGCCTCCCGCAGCTCGCCGGTCTCCAGCAGCGAGGCGACGACCGCCGCCATCGCCTGGCCCGTACGGCTCCAGTGCCCGCACGGCGAGGACCCGGCCGGCTCCAGGGCCGCGCGCGCGTCCTCCAGACAGCCGGCCACGTCCCCCGCGCGGTAGCGCACTTCGGCGCGCATGCTGTGGGCGATGGTGAGCAGCGTCCGCGAGCCCTCGGCCCGCGCCCGGTCCAGCAGCGCCCGGCACTCGGACAGGGCGAGCTCCAGCTCGTCGGCGCGCGCGAGGACCTGCAGGGGCACGGTGCGGGTCGCGATGCGCCAGTCGAGGCTGACGTGTTCCTCCTGCAGCGCCTGGCGGGCCTGGTGGACGGCGCGCTCGCGGTCCTCTCCGCGCCGCGAGGAGCGCAGGGCCGAGAGGCTGAGCATGGTGTGGCGCTCGCCCGGGGTCGCCGTGACCGACGGCGGCAGCGCCTCGGCGGCCCCGGCGCAGTCCGCCTCCACGGCCGCGTCGACGGCGTGGTTGAGCTCGCGCAGCAGGCACCGCTCGGCCCGCAGGACGTGCGCGGCGTCCTCCTCCTCGCCGCTGCCCGGTTCCGCCATGCCCTCCAGCAGGACGTCCTCGGCCTCCTCGGGGCGGCCCAGGAGCTGCAGGGCGTGGGCGATGCACAGCCTGATGTCGGCGCGGCCGGCGGCGTCGGGCTGGAGGCCGAGGGCCTGCCGCAGGTGCTCCACCGCGGCGGCCGGGTCGGCGGCGAGCTCGATCCGGCCGAGGGTGCGCAGGAGCTTGCCCCGGCACTCTCCCTCGCACTCCTCCAGACCGCGGTGGAGGTAGGCGCGGGCCCGGTCGGTGTCGCCGCGCTGGATGACCTCCCCGGCCGCCGTGTACAGCACGGTGCAGGTCCAGTGCAGGCCGAGGGTGCTGCGCACGCGCAGCAGCTGGGCGGCGACGCGCTCGGCGGGGGCACCGGATTCGTGGAGGAGCTGGGCGGCGCGGGCGTGCAGGGCGTCCCGGCGGCTGGGCGGGATGCGGGCGAGGACGGCGGCGCGCAGGACGGGCCGGGCGAAGCGGATCACGCTGTCCTGCCCGGTGAGGGCGCCGGCCCGGACGAGGGCGTCGACGACGTCGGCCGCGCCCAGCGCGTCCAGCCCGAGCAGCCGGGCGATGACGGCGGTGGTGGCGGAACCGTCCAGGACGGCGGTGGCCTGCAGGACCGCCGCGGCGCCGGGGTAGGCGCGGTCGTAGCGCGGCAGGAGGGTGTCGGCGACCTCCACCGGGGCGAGGTCGCAGACCCGGTCCGCGGCCGCGGCGTCGGGGCGCAGGCCGTGCAGGCGCATCACGCGGAAGAGGGCTTCCAGGAGGTACGGGCTGCCGCCGGTGGCGGTGCGGCACGCTTCCACGAAGCGGGGGTCGGGGGTCTCGGCTCCGGGGGTGCCGGAGTTGTTCGCGCCTGCCGCGAAGTCAGGGGCGGCGAAGGCGTCGGCGGCGACGCGGGCGGTGTCCTCGGCGGACAGGCCCCTTAACAGCGTGCGGTGGCGGAACGAGGAGAGCACCTCGGCCAGGACGGGGTCGCCAGGGGTCTCGCCGAGGGCGACGGTGGCGACGAGCGCGACGGGAGTGTTCTCCAGACGGGCCATCAGGTAGCCGAGGCAGCGCAGGGAGGCGGTGTCGGCCCACTGGAGGTCGTCGATGGCCAGCATCAGCGGGACGCCGGTGGACAGCAGCCGGGCGAGCGGGTGGACAGCAGCCGCCGGGCCCGGCGCGTGGGGAGCGGGGCAGGGCGGGCCGGCGTCCCAGGGTTCCGGGGCGGCCGCGTCGGGGGCGGCGCCGGCCAGGAGGGTCCGGGCGCCCTCGACGAGCTGCTGGGCGATGCTGTACTCGACGTCCTGCTCGGAGGCGCGGGCCCGCGCCGACAGCAGGTGCAGGCCGTGCTCCCCGGCCTGGTCCATGGCCCGGCGCAGGAGCGTGGTGCGCCCCATGCCCGCCGTGCCCTCGATGAGGATGCTCTGGCCGCGGCCGTCGCCGGCGGCTTTCAGGATGTCGTGCACGCGCTTGCCCTCCCCGTTGAGGCGGCGGGGCCTTCCCGGAGCCGCATGCCACTCCCCCGGGTCCCCCGTTTGCCGGCCCGGTCTTTGCTGCCGTGATGCCGTGGGTAGTGATGTGTCTCAGGAGGCCGGACCGCGAAGTCGATGACGTTAACTCATATGAACAAGCTGACCAATAGTTGGTTCACCGTAGCTTATGGCGATACAAGAGGTGACCCTAACTTGAGAGTTGGGGCATTTCAACCGGCATGACTGAGCCACGGACGCCGCGTGCCGCGCGGCGTCCGTGGCTCGGGGGATGCGGGCCCGCAGGCCCTGCCGGAGAGCCGCGGGGCGCGGCCGGCGGCGAGTCGGGAGGGCGGGGCGCTAGGGGCGCCGCGTGCCCTGTTCCAGCTCCCGGAGCTGGCGGATCATGTTGGCGGCCATCCGTTTCCCCTCCGGGGAGAGCGCCGCGAGGTCGCCGCGCAGGTAGACCGCGCTCACTCCGGCCTCCGCCATGGCCTGGTCCAGCTCACGGCCGGCCAGGACCTCTTCGTCGATCATGCGCCGGGCCACGTCGTCCTCGGTGAAGTAGGAGACGGGCACGTCGAAGTAGGCGGCGAGCGCGCACAGGTGGCGCAGCGTCGGGTTCGTGCGCTCGCCGCGGTGCAGCTGCCACAGGTACACGCTGGAGAAGGTCTCGCCCGACTGCGCGGCGATCTCCGCCGCCAGCTTCTTGTAGGACGGCTTGCCGTTCTCGCTGGGCCCGGCACGCATCTTGAGCAGGTGGTCGAGCTTCTGCGCCACCGTGAGGCGGCGCCGGTCCGGACCGTCCCTCTCGTCACTCATCCTCTGCCAACCCCCCTCTGCACGACATCAGTTTAGGCACGAAAGGCAGGGTCCCGCGCCTGCGGGCCCCGCCGTATCCTGCACCATCCCGCTTCCCCGGTGCGCCGTCCGGGCTCCGCTTCCCGCCCGGCGAGCGCCGCCCTCCCCCCGGGCGCGCACTCGCTCGCTGTGATCGGACATGCACTCAGCATGTCGCGCGAGTCCGCTCCCGCGCAGGAAAACGCGTGGGCTCACCCGCGCTCCCCGCGCAGCAGGCGGGCCGCGACGCCGAGGTCGGACACCAGGCCGGCGTAGGCCTCGGCGCGTGCCGCGGGGTCCGAGCGCAGTACCGCGGAGGGGTGGATGGTCGCCACGAGGCCGCCTTCGCCGTCCGCCGCTCCTTCCGCTTGCCCGGCGCCGCCGGGCTCGGGCAGCGGCAGCAGGACGCCGCGCTGCTGCGTGACGCGGAAGGAGGGGCCGAGCAGGGACTTGCCCGCCGTGGCGCCGAGGGCGACGACCACCTCCGGGTCGATCAGCTGCAGTTCGGAGGTGAGCCAGGGCCGGCAGGCACTGATCTCGCGGAGGCCGGGGGTCTTGTGGATGCGGCGCTTGCCGCGCTCCTGCTGCTCGAACTTGAAGTGCTTGACGGCGTTGGTGACGTAGGCCTCGGCGGGGTCGATGCCGGCCTCCGCGAGCGCCCGCTTCAGGACGCCTCCGGCGGGGCCGACGAACGGCTCGCCCCGGCGGTCCTCCTGGTCCCCCGGCTGTTCGCCGACGAGCACCACGCGCGCGGAGGCCTCCCCGGCGCCGAAGACGGTCTGCGTGGCGTCGCGGTAGAGCGGGCAGCCGCGGCAGCCGGCCGCGGCCTCCCGCAGGCGGCGCAGGTCCGCCTTCTCCGGCACGAAGGGCGCCGCGTCGTAGGCTTCCGGGCCCGGGCCGGGCATCAGGCCTCCGCGGCCTTGCGGAACTCGGCGAGGGCCGCCGCGCAGAAGGCCTTGAGGTCCGCCGGTTTACGGCTGGTGACCAGCGTGTTCGGGCCGCCGGTGCAGACCCTGACCTCCTCGTCGACCCAGGTGCCGCCCGCGTTGCGGATGTCGGTGCGCAGGCTCGGCCAGGACGTGAGGGTGCGGCCGCGCACGACGTCCGCCTCGACGAGGGTCCAGGGGGCGTGGCAGATGGCGGCGACGGGCTTGCCGGCGTCGAAGAAGGCCCGCACGAAGGCGACGGCCCGCTCGTCCATGCGCAGGAAGTCGGGGTTGGCGACGCCGCCGGGCAGCACCAGGCCGTCGAAGTCGCCGGCGCGCGCGGTGTCCACGTCCTCGTCCACGGCGAAGGTGTCGGCCTTGTCCAGGTGATGGAAGGCCTGGATCCGGCCCGCCTTCGTGGACACCAGCCGGGGCGCGCCGGCGGCGTCCATGACGGCCTGCCAGGGGTCCGTCAGCTCGACCTGCTCGACGCCCTCCGGTGCGGCGAGGAATGCGATCCGCATGGTCATGCGCTGTCCTTTCGTGTTCGTGGGCCCGCGCGGGCGGGGGCTGTTCAGTCCGGCAGCTGCGGCAGCACCTTGCTGCGGTAGAAGTCGAAGAAGCCGCGCTGGTCGGGGCCGATCTGGTTGATGTAGACGGTGTCGAACCCGGCGGCGGCGTAGGCGCCGATCGCGGCCAGGTGGGCGTCCAGGTCGTCCCCGCAGGTCACCGCGGAGGCGACCCGCTCCACCGACACCAGCTCGCTCGCCTGTTCGAAGTGGCGGGGGGTCGGGAGGATCTGGTTCAGCTCGCCGGGGAGCTGCTCGGTGGCCCACAGCCGGTGCGCCGTGCGCACGGCCTCGTCGCGGTCGGTGCCCCAGCACACCTTGAGCCCGCCGTGCACGGGCTTGGCTCCGCCTCCGCTGCGCCGGAAGCGGTCCACCGCCTCGGCGTCGGGGGCCATGGTGAGGAAGCCGTCGCCGATGCGCCCGGCCAGCTCGGTCGCGGCCGGCCCGAACGCCGAGACGTCGATGGGCACGGGCTCGTCGGGGACCGTGTACAGCCGGGCGTTCTCGACGGTGTAGTGCTTGCCGTGGTGGCTGACCTCGCCGCCCTCGAAGAGGGCCCGCATCACCTGGACGGCCTCCTGCAGCATCTCCAGCCGCACGGCCGCCTGCGGCCAGGCGCCGCCGAGGATGTGCTCGTTGAGCGCCTCGCCGCTGCCCACGCCGAGCCGGAAGCGCCCGCCGAGCTGGACGGAGGCGGTGGCGGCCGCCTGGGCGACGACGGCCGGGTGCATCCGCATGATCGGGCAGGTGACGGCGGTCCGCACGGGCAGCGACGTGGCCTGGGAGAGGGCGCCGATCACCGACCAGACGAAGGGGCTCTGGCCCTGCTCGGAGTTCCACGGATGGAAGTGGTCGGAGATCCACAGGGAGGTGAAGCCGGCCTGCTCGGCCATGCGCGCCTGTTCGACCAGGTCGGCGGGGCCGTGTTCCTCGGTGGACAGGAAGTAGCCGTATTCCGTCATCGGGGGTGACCTCCTGGAGGCGGGGCTTCCGCACCCGGGTAACCACTGGGGGCGGACGGGAAACACCCGGGCGGGAAACGTACGGGCGGAAACGTACGGGCGGGAAGCACCCGGGCCTTGAGCCGTCCGGGCCGTGGGCCGTCACGCCGCGCCTGCGGCCCTTCGGCACCGGCACCGGCGCAGGCCCCGGCTCAGGCGCAGGGCCCCCCGGGCCGCGGTGCCCGCGGTGAGCAGGGCGGCGGCCGCGACCAGCGCGGGGTGCCGGGCCAGGGCCGCCTGCGGGGAGTGCGCGTGGGACTGCTCGTCGAAGGCGCCGTGCGCGCCGAAGTCGGCTCCGCCGGCGTCGTCCACCGGCTGCCACAGGTTGTGCGGCCGGTCCGCGCGGGCCTGCTCGTCGGTCTGCTGGGAGTCGATGCCGGTACGGGCCAGGTAGCGGTCGAGCAGGGCGGGGGCCGCCTTCTCGGCCAGGATCGTCGCGAGGGTCGAGCCGCCGACGTAGTACTGCTTGCGCCGCGGGTGACCGGCGGCGTGCACGACGGCGCGGGCGGCGACCTCGGGCTGGTAGATCGGCGGGACGGGCTGGGGATGGTTGGGCAGTTTGGACAGCACCCAGGAGAACTGCGGGGTGTTCAGCGCGGGCATCTGCACGACCGTGACGCGGACGCGGCTGTGCCGGGCGAGCAGTTCGGTCCGCACCGCGGAGGTGAAGCCGTTGACGGCGTGCTTGGCGCCGCAGTAGGCGGACTGCAGGGGCACGGACCGGTAGCCGAGCGCCGAGCCGACCTGGACGACGGTCCCGGCGTCGCGCGGGAGCATGCGGCGCAGCGCGGCCCGGGTGCCGTGCACGCAGCCGAGGTAGGTGACGGCGGTGACGCGCTCGTACTCCTCGGGCGTGATCCGGGTGAAGGGCGAGAAGACGGAGGTGAAGGCGGCGTTGACCCAGACGTCGATCGGCCCGAACTCCTCCTCCGCGGCACCGGCCGCGGCCTCCACCTGCGCGTGGTCGGCCACGTCGGTGGGCAGCACGAGGGCCTTGCCGCCCAGCCGGGTGACGTCGGCCGCGGCGGCCCGGAGCCCGGTCTCGCCCCGGGCCAGCAGCACCACCCGGTCGCCCTTGCGGGCGAACAGGCGGGCCGCCGCGCGGCCGGTCCCCGCGCTGGCGCCGGTGATGACGACGGTGCGGCTCATGGGGGCTCCCTTCCCTGGGGCGGCGGGCGGTGACCGGCCGGGCGGTCAGCGCACCCGGTACGGTTCGGCGCGGCCGGCGAGCATGACCAGGCCGTGGCCCGGCGTGCCCTCCTCGCCGGGGCGCACGGATCCGCCGCCCGGGTCGAGGGCGCCGGCGAAGAACAGCGATTCGATCCTGGTGTGGTCGTGGAACCACTCCAGGTGGCGCAGGTTGGGCACGGCGGCCGCCGCGTGGGCGTGGACGTGGGGGGCGCAGTGCCCGGAGATCTGCACTCCGGCCGCCTCCGCGAGGGCGGCGGCCCGCAGCCAGACGGTGATGCCCCCGCAGCGGGTGGCGTCGGCCTGCAGGCAGTCCACGGCGCCGGCTTCGAGCATGCGGCCGAAGTAGGAGAGGGCGTAGCCGTACTCGCCCGCGGCGACGTCGGGCAGGGCCGCGCCGCGGATCTGCGCCAGGCCCGTGAGGTCGTCGGAGGAGACGGGTTCCTCGAACCACAGGACGCCGTGGGCGTCCAGGTGGCGGGCCAGCCGGACGGCCTGCTTGCGGGTGTAGGCGCCGTTGGCGTCGACGTAGAGCTCCACGCGCTCGCCGATGCTGCGGCGGGCGTGGGCGACGCGGTAGCGGTCCCGGTCCTCGGCGGCGCCCCACCCCTCCCCGATCTTGATCTTGACGCGGGGGATGCCGAGCTCCTCTGTCCAGTGGCGCAGCTGGCGGTCCTGGTGCGCGTCGTCGTAGGTGGTGAACCCGCCGCTGCCGTAGACGGGCACGTCGGTGCGGCAGGCGCCGAGCAGCCGTACGAGCGGCAGGCCGAGCAGCCGGGCCTTGAGGTCCCACAGGGCGATGTCCACGGCCGAGATCGCGCCGGCGACCAGGCCCGGCCGCCCGGCGTTGCGTACGGCGCGGCTCATCGCCTCGTTGGCCGCCGGCACGTCGAAGGCCGGGCGGCCGGTGACGACGTCCGCGAGGTGACCGGTGATCACGTCGGCGGTGGCCGGGGAGCCGTAGGTCCAGCCGGTCCCGGTGGTGTCGCCGGAGCGCACCGAGGCGAGCACCATGGTCGTCGCGTCCCAGGACAGGGTGCCGTCCGCCTCGGGCGCGTCGGTGGGGACCGTGTAGACGGCGGCCTTCACGCCGTCGACGACCGGGTCGCTGCGGCCCGGCCCGGTCACCGGGGGGCTCCCGCGGGTGCGCGGAGGCCGCTGCGCGCCCCGGCGGCCAGCCGGGCGGCGGCGCGGTCGACCAGGGCCATGATGGTCAGCGCCGGGTTGGCGCTGCCTTGCGTGGGCAGCACGCTGCCGTCGGTCACGAGCAGGTTGGGTACGGCGAAGGTGCGCAGGTCCGCGTCCACGACCCCGCTCCCGGGGCCCGCGGCCATCCGGCAGCCGCCGACGAGGTGCGCGTACCGGTCGATCGTGATCACCTCGGTGGCGCCGGCCGCGCGCAGGATGTCCTCCATGACGGTCCGCGCGGCGCGGACGAGCATGCGGTCGTTGTCGCACTGGCTGTAGGAGAAGTGGGCGACGGGCAGGCCGTAGCGGTCCTTCTCCTGCGAGAGGGTCACGCGGTTGTCCGGCAGGGGCAGCAGCTCGCACAGGGCGCCCAGGGTCGCCCAGTGGACGTAGTCGCTCATGTAGGTGCGCAGGTCCTCGCCCCAGTGGCCCTGGGCCGCCACGTGCTCGGCCCAGACGATGGGCAGCGGGGAGACGGTCTGCACGGAGAAGCCGCGCCGGTACGGCTTGGCCGGGTCGGTCTCGTAGAAGTCCTCGGTGGTCACTTCGGGCGGCGGCGCCTTGTAGGCGCGCACCTCCTCGGTGAACCGGCCGGAGGTCTGCGGCGCGCCCTGCACCATGACGTACCGGCCGACGAGGTCGAAGTCGTTGCACAGCCCCTCGGGGAAGCGGCGGCAGGCGGAGTTCAGCAGCAGCCGGGGCGTCTCGATGGAGTAGCCGGCGACGGCGACCATGCGGGCGCGCTGCAGCCGTTCGCGGCCCCGGTGCAGATAGCGGACGCCGGTGGCCAGGCGGCCCTGCGCGTCCAGTTCGATGCCGGTGACCATCGCGTCGGCCCGGATCTCCGCCCCGTGCGCCAGCGCGTCGGGCACGTGCGTGATGAGGGTGGAGGCCTTGGCGTTGACCTTGCAGCCCTGGAGGCAGAAGCCGCGGTAGACGCAGTGCGGCCGGTTGCCGAAGCGGCCGTTGGTGATGGCGACCGGCCCCACGCGCGCCTCGATGCCCAGGGCCGCGGCACCGCGCAGGAACACCTCGCCGTTGCCGCCGACGGGGTGCGGCGCGTGCGGGTAGGGGTGCGGGTCGCCCCACGGCCAGTACTGCCCGGCGACGGGCAGCTCCTGCTCGATCCGCTCGTACGAGGCGCGCAGGTCCGCGTAGCGCAGCGGCCAGTCGGCGCCCACCCCGTCGTCGGTGAGCGTGGAGAAGTCCGACGGGTGGAAGCGGGGCGTGTAGCCGGCGAAGTGCGTGGTGGAACCGCCCACGCCGCGCCCGGAGTTGTTCGAGCCCAGCGGGACCGGGTCGGCGCCGGAGATGACGCGCGGATCCGTCCAGTACAGGTGGTGCGAGCCCGCCTCGTCGCTGACCCAGTCGGTGTCGGGGTTCCAGAACGGGCCGGCCTCCAGGCAGACCACGGACCAGCCGTGGCGGGCCATGCGCTGGGTGAGGGTGGCGCCGCCGGCGCCGCAGCCGACGACGACGAGGTCGACCTCGTCGTCGTCCTCGTAGCGGCGCATGGTGTCGATGAGGGCCGGGTCGAAGCGGGTGTCCCCGCGGGGCAGGAGCCAGGCGGACGCGTTGCGGTCGCGCAGACGGCCGGTGGGGGCGGCGGTCAGGCGGAGTGTGCCGAGTGCGGCCCGGGCGGCTGCGGCCGGGCCGCGAGCGCGGTCGCTTGCGGGCCGGTGGTCGGTTGTGCCCACCCGTTCCGCCCCAGCGGAACGACTGCCCACAACCTGGTCGGAGCCCGTCACCGGGTCTACCTGGTGCTGGTCCGGGGTCTCCGTCGGTTCCCTCTGGTCCAGGCCCAGGCGGAGGTAGCCCCGCGGGTAGGCCGGGCCGCCGAAGCCGATCTCGTTCCAGGCCCAGGGGTGGGAGTAGAACGCGGTCGCGGTGTAGCGCGTCCACAGCCCCCACACGTGGCCGGCCGGCATGCCGTGCCACCGGGCGCTGCCGGTGTCGCGCACGGCCTGGATGAGGGCGGCCTGCCGCTCGCGCGCGAGGCCGGGGAAGGGCGTGCCGTGCAGGGCGCGGGCGTCGTCGTCGAGGGCGGCGAGCGAGCGCCGCCAGGCCTCGTCGTCCTCGGGCATGTCGGCGTACCGCCAGCCGTCGGTCTGCATCTCGGCGAGCCGGGCGTCGATCATCTGCAGGACGGGCACCCGGGGGTCGTCCCACTGCGCGAGCAGGTGGTCGAAGAGCGGGCGGGCCACGGCCTCCTCGGCGAGGGTGAAGAACCGCAGGTCCGGCGGCATGGCCGTGCGGGCGAGGACGACGCCTGAGGTGGCGGGGTCCCACGCGCCGCTGCGGGCCAGCACGTTGTGGCCGGGGAAGCGGTGGCGGCGCCGCCCGGGGACGGGCGCGCCCGCGCGGCCCGGGTCGCCGCGGCCCCGCACGTCACCGCTCCCTGCGCAGCAGGGCGGCCAGCAGGCCCATGCCGCCGACCATCGTCACCAGCAGCGGCGCGAACAGCGGCGGCCCCAGCTCGATGTTGTAGCGCGCCATCGACCAGCCGCCGGGCTTCTGGGCGATGCCCCGGACGTGCAGGTACGTGCCCTGCAGGCCGTTGGCGGCGATCGCCGCCGAGGCCAGCGGCAGGGCGGTCTTGGCCATCCGCTCGCTGGCGAACCCGGCCACGCCCGCGGCCGCGCCCACGGGCCCGAGCAGCACGGGCCACCACATCACACGGTTGCCGAAGCTCGCGCGGTCGTGCTCCAGGTAGATCTCCGCCGCCGTGACGAGGGAGCCCACCGCCGTCAGCAGGGACAGCGTGCGCTCGAACCTGCCGTGGCGGACGTTGCGCACCATGCGGTCGAGGGCGTACGGCGCCCGGCCCGCCGGCCGGCCCCCGCCGCGTCGCGGCACCCGGCTCATCCGCCGTCACCCGCCCCGTGCCCGCGGTGCTTGTGCCCGCCGGGCAGCATCTCCTGGATCTTGGCCTTGAGCCCCTGCCGGACGACGGCCGCGCGGTCGCTGTCTCCCTTGAGGACTGCGGCGGCCGCAGCCTCGATCTGGTCGAGGGTCGCGTGCGGCGGGATCGGCGGCACGGCCGGGTCGGTGCGGAAGTCGATGACGAAGGGCCGGTCGGCGGCGAGGGCGCGCTGCCAGGCGGCGACCACCTCCCCCGGCTCCTCGACGCGCACGCCGTCGAGGCCGATCGAGCGGGCGAAGCCGGCGTAGGGCACGTCGGGGATGGCCTGCGAGGGCAGGAACTGCGGGGCGCCCTCCATGGCGCGCATCTCCCACGTGACCTGGTTGAGGTCCTGGTTGTTGAGGACCGCCACCACCAGCCGCGGGTCCTGCCACTCCGGGTAGTACTTGCCCGCGGTGATGAGTTCGGCCATGCCGTTCATCTGCATCGCCCCGTCGCCCACGAGCGCGATGGCCGGCCTGTCGGGGTGGGCGAACTTGGCGCCGATGGCGTACGGCACGCCCGGGCCCATCGTGGCCAGCGTCCCCGACAGCGAGCCGCGCATGGTGCCGCGCATGCGCAGGTGGCGCGCGTACCAGTTGGCGGCCGAGCCGGAGTCGGCGGTCAGCATCGCGTTCTCGGGCAGGAGCGGGTCCAGCGCGTGGAAGACGTACTCCGGGTTGACGGGGTCGGCCGCGACCGCGGCGCGCCGCTCCATCACCTCCCACCAGCGGGCCGTGTTCTTCTCGATGCCGGCCCGCCAGTCGCCGTGCTTCTTGGGCTTCAGCTGCGGCAGCAGCCGCGTGAGGGTCTCCCGCGCGTCGCCCACGAGGTTGATCTCGAAGGGGTAGCGCAGCCCCACCATGAAGGGGTCGATGTCGATCTGCACCGCCCGCGCCTGCCCGAACTCCGGCAGGAACTGGGTGTAGGGGAAGCTGGAGCCGACGACGACCAGCGTGTCGCAGTCGCGCATCAGCTCGTAGGAGGGCCGGGTGCCCAGCAGCCCGATGGCGCCGGTCACGTACGGCAGGTCGTCGGGCAGCGCGTCCTTGCCCAGCAGCGCCTTGGCCACCCCTGCGCCGAGGACGTCGGCGAGGCGCTCCACCTCGGCGCGCGCGCCGCGGGCGCCCTGCCCGACGAGGATCGCCACCTTCTTGCCCTCGTTGATCAGCTCCGCGGCCCGGGTGATCTCGGTGTCCGCGGGCACCGGCGCGTACGGGGCCACGCCGAGGCTGGAGGGCACCATCTTGAAGGCGTGCTGCGGCGGCGAGTAGTCGAGCTCCTGCACGTCGGCCGGGATGATCAGGGCGGTCACGGTGCGCCGGGCGTACGCGGTGCGCATCGCCCGGTCGAGGACGTTCGGCAGCTGCTCGGGGACGGTCACCATCTCGCAGAAGTCGGAGGCGACGTCCTTGAACAGGGTCAGCAGGTCCACCTCCTGCTGGTACGAGCCGCCCATCGCGCTGCGGTTGGTCTGCCCGACGATCGCCACCACCGGCACGTGGTCGAGCTTGGCGTCGTACAGGCCGTTGAGCAGGTGGATCGCGCCCGGCCCGGACGTCGCCGCGCAGACCCCCACCTTGCCGGAGAACTTCGCGTAGCCCACGGCCTCGAAGGCGGACATCTCCTCGTGCCGCGACTGGATGAACCGCGGGTTGTCGTCCGCCCGGCCCCAGGCGGCCAGCAGGCCGTTGATGCCGTCACCCGCGTAGGCGAACACCCGGTCGACGTCCCACTCGCGCAGGCGCTGCAGGAGGTGGTCGGACACCTTGGTGGACATGGGAGTCTCCCTTTCGCGGGGGCGTCGCGGTCTTCTCGGGCGGGGCTGCGCGCTTTCCGCCTCAGTGGTACGGGTGACCGGTCCCGGCCGGGGGAAACGCAGGACCTGGGGAATCCCTCGTGCGGATCTGCGGGGTCAGTCCTTCGGCCGGTACCGGTGCAGCGCCCAGCCGGGCAGCCCGAACCAGCACAGCGCGAGCCACGCCACGATGCTCCCCACCAGCCAGGGCACGGCGGCGCTGTGCAGCACGACGCGCAGGATCAGCAGGAGCGCCGAGGTGACGGTGCACAGCAGCAGGACGATCCCGAGCATCGTCAGCCGCGAGGCCCAGGTGACCGTCTGCGGCTTGATGCGGCGCCCGCTGACGATCCGGTGGAACGAGACGGGCCCGACGAGCGCGCCGGTGGTGGCCGCGCCCAGCATCACCGTCACCACGTAGATGGTGCGCTCCGTCTCGTCGAGCACGGCGAAGCGCGGCGTGAAGGCCACGGTCAGCAGGAAGCCGAAGAGGATCTGCACGCCCGTCTGGGTGACGCGCACCTCCTGCAGGAGCTCGCCCCAGCGCCGGTCGGCGCGCTCCTCGGGCGTTTCGTGACGGCCGCTGCCCGGCGCTCCGCTCACCGCCATGCCGCACCTCCGCCGTCGTCCGGTCCCCTGGGTACCCGCTCGCGGGCCGGGCATGCACCGCCCGCGGCCGCGGGGGACGACGACGGGGCCGGACGGCGCAACCCGATAGAGTGTTCGACGTTCGTGGCGGCGCGCGTGACCCACGGAACGCAGAGGGCACACGCGTTGCACGGGGGACATCAAGTGAGCGGGCCCAGAACCACATACGGCAACCAGGCGGACTCCGGCGGGGCGCTGCGGGCGTTCTTCCGCTCCTGGTCCCGGGGTTTCACCAACGACGTCGCGGCCGATCGCGTGGAGGACCATCTCATCACCGGGATGCAGCTCGCGCGTACGGTGCTCGGCCTGGTCGCCGCCGTCTGGCTGGTCGCGGCCTATCCGCTGAGCGGCGGCGGGGAGAAGTTCGTCCTCGGCAAGCTCCTCGAACTGGCCTTCTCCTGCGGCATCCTGGCGGTGGGAAGCTTCGCCGGCATCACCGCCTTCCTCGTCGCAAGCACCCCGGACAGGCGCCGGCACTTCGCCCAGCGGCTGCACGGGCCGATCCTGGCCGTCCTCACGCTGGCCGCGGGCCCCCTGTGCATCTGGCTGTCCGTCGCGACCCTCAAGGGCGACCTCATCGACGGCAGGGACCTGGAGGAGTTCTTCGCCTCCTTCACCGGCCCCGGCGTCCTCTGTGCCGTGCTGGCCTTCCTGACCCTGGCCATCGGCTGGCTCGCGGCCGTCGCCGTGCTGCTGGGATCGAGCGTCTACACGCTCCTGGCCACCTACCTCTGCGTCTTCACCTGCTTCCTGGCCAGGAACGTGCACCAGCTGCTCCCGGCGCTCCTCTCGCCGCTGCTGGTCTGGTCGCTCTTCGCGTTCCAGCTGTTCAACGGTCCCGACGTCGCCGCGCCCCCGGAAGTGCTGTACACGTTCATGCTCGGCGGCCCGCTGTCGGTGACCGCGCTCTCGGTCTGGGAGGTGCGGCGCCTGCGCAACCGGCACGGGATCACCCTGCGCGTCGCACTGGGCCGCTGACCGCCCCTCTCGAACGTCAGCCGGCGTCGGCCCGCCGGATCGTGATGTCGCCGGCCGAGGTGATGGCGTAGACCTCGGCCGTCTCGGCGGCGTCGCCGGGGCCGTCGGAGGCCGTCAGGGAGTTCAGGACGGTGCCGGCCTTGGTCCGTACGTCGAGCCGGGCCGCCGTGCCCTCGGCGATGCCGATCTCGATCCGGCCGCTCGACGTGCCGAGGACGACCGCGCCGCGGACGACCGCGCCGATCCGGATGTCACCCGAGGCCGTCTTGGCCTCCAGGGCGGCATGGGCCTTGCCTACGGCGACGGAGCCGTTGGCCGACCGGACGCGCAGTTCCCCGGCGGCCTCGCCGATCCGCGTCCCGCCGTTCGCGTTCTTGATGACCGCCGGGCCCGCGAGCACGCCGATGCGCACCGCGCCGGAGCCGGTCGTGATGCCGGCGGAGCCGCCCACCCGGTCCGCCGTGATGTCGCCCAGGGAGGTGGTGAGGGTGGCCCGGCCGGTCTCCTCCAGCTGGATGTCGCCCGCCGAGGTCCTGATCCTGCACTCGCCCAGCGCGCCGTAGCAGTGGAAGGCCGCCAGCTGCCCGGTGCCCTCGATCTCCGAGCCCGCCGGCAGGCCGACCGTCACGTCGACGGAGCCGGCCTTGCCGAACAGGCGCGGCTTCGGGCCCTTGACGAGCAGCCGGCCGCCGGCGAACTCGACGCGCGTGTCCTCGGCGGCCTTCGCGTCCGCCTCGCTCCGCGGGTCGCTCGGGCGCACCTCGACGGCCGTGTCGGTGCGCTCGCCGGCGTCGAGGCGGACGTCGCCGATCGCCAGGTCGACGGAGACGGAGATCGGCTGCGGCGTCTCGAAGGACGTCTCGAAAACAGGCATGGCTGCCCCTCCAGGTGGACCGGCCGGGCGTCCCCGCCGGCCGGATGCGTGGTGCTGCGGCGGCGCCGGGCGGCCGGCGCCGGGAGCGGTCAGGTGACCCAGCCGGTGTAGTGCTGGCCGCCGCGGGGGGCGCGCCGTTCGGGGCGGCGGGCGCGGTCGTCGTACTCGAGCATCGCGGAGACGGCCCGGATCAGCCAGGCGTTGACCGACAGCCCCTCCCGGCCGGCCGCCTCCTCGATCCGCGCCTTGAGGTGCTCGGGGGGCCGGAAGTTGATGCGGGACGGCGCGCCGTCCTCCGCGCCGGCGGGCGGCGGGGGCGCGGCGGGCAGCGGCGGCACCGCGCCGGCGGGCGCGAAGTCGTCGCCGCCGTCCCCGGGGCCGTGCTCGGCGGGAGGAGGCGTGACGACGAAGCTCGGGTCGAGCCCCCGCAGCCGCACCTCGACGGAGCCGGGCGCCAGCTCGCTGGTGATCTCGTCCGCGGCGGCCGACAGGGCGTCGAGCAGCACGAGCCGGACGGCGGAGGAGAGCGGTGTGACGAGCCGCTCGGCGACCTCGCGCGCTTCGGCGTCACCCGCCTCGGCCGCGACGAGGAGCTCCTGCCGCAGATTGTCGACATACCGCATCAGTTCCATGGCGCCATCCTTGCAGCGCCGTGGCGCCATGGGCAAATCTCCGGGCGCGCGGGCCCCCGGCTTCACCGCGGGCGGGCCCCCGGCTTCACCGCGCGGGGGCCCCGGCTTTACCGCGTGCCGACCCGGCCGGCCGTATCGCCGGACTCCTTGGCCGCCGCCCGGCCGCCGCATACGATGGCCCGGCGCGCAGTCCGGAGGTCTTCTGAGCTACTCCGGCCGCCGCCCGGGCACGGGGCGGAGACGGCCGGCGCAAGGTGGGGGCTGATGACGACCGATCAGGGGGAAGCGGAGCGGTTCGTACGGCAGTTCGCCGCCGAATCCGGTCTGGACGACGCCGCGCTCCGCGCGCGGCTGGCCGCGATACGCCGGGACATAGCGGAGACCGGCACCTACCGCCACACCCCCGAGGAGCTCGCCTTCGGCGCCAAGGTCGCCTGGCGCAACTCCGCGCGCTGCATCGGCAGGCTCTACTGGCAGAGCCTGCGCGTCCGCGACCGCAGACACGTCACCGACCCCGCCGCCGTCGCCGCGGAGTGCCTCGCCCACCTGCGCGCCGCCACCAACGGCGGCCGCGTCAGGCCCGTCGTCACCGTCTTCCCGCAGGACGACGCCGAGGGCCCGCCCGTCCTCATCTGGAACGAGCAGCTCATCCGCTACGCCGGCTACGTGCGCTTCGAGGGCGGCTGCACCGGCGACCCCCGCGGGTTCGGCCTGACGGAGCTCGCGGCCAAGCTGGGCTGGGAGGGCGCGGGCGGGAGGTTCGACGTCCTGCCCCTGATCATCGAGACCCGGGGGCACGGCCTGAGGTGGTTCCGCATCCCGCCGGAGGACGTCCTCGAAGTGCCGCTGAGCCACCCCTCGCTGCCCTGGTTCGCCGATCTCGGCCTGCGCTGGCACGCCGTCCCCGCCATCTCGCACATGCGGCTGCGCATCGGCGGCCTCTCGTACTCCGCGGCGCCCTTCAACGGCTGGTACATGGGTACGGAGATAGGGGTCCGCAACCTCTGCGACGCCGACCGCTACGACATCCTGCCGGAGGTCGCCCGCAGGCTCGGCCTCGACACCTCCAGCGCCCGCACCCTCTGGCGCGACCAGGCGCTCGTCGAAGTCAACCGCGCGGTCCTGCACTCCTTCGACACCGCCGGCGTCACCATCGCCGACCACCACACGGAGTCGGTGCGCTTCCTGCGCCACCTGGACAGGGAGGAGACCGCGGGCCGCGCCTGCCCCGCCGACTGGTCGTGGATCGTCCCGCCCATGTCCGGCGGCCTCACGCCCGTCTACCACCGCTACTACGACGAACAGCGGCCCCGCCCGGACTTCCACCTGGACGACAGCGCACGCCTGCGCGCCCAGGGCGTGGCAGCGGAGAACCACCGGCCGGGCGGCGCGCCGTACGGAAGCGGACCCACCCCGTACGCCTCGCGCACGTACAGCGGCTGACGCACCGGCGGTCCACCCGCCCGCACCGGCGGTCCCCCCGCCCATTCCGCCACCGGCGGCCGCCGCGCCTGGAATGATCCGCAGCAGGCACAGGGGGACAGGGGGAGCGGAAGCGTGCGCGCAACGCTGCGGGAACGGCTGCGGTACTGGTTCGACGCCACCATGGACCGCGGGACCCCCGCCCTCATCGGCTGGCTCGCCCTCGCCTCCGTCCTGCTGGTCGCGGCGACCACGGTCCTGGTGGTGCTGGGTACCGACGAGGAGACCGAGACCAACGGCGGCTGGCCGGGCGTCGCCTGGATGAGCATGCTGCGCACGCTCGACCCGGGCACCATGGGCGGCGACACCGGCGGACCGGTCTTCCTGGGGCTGATGCTGACGGCGACGATCGGCGGCATCTTCATCGTCAGCGCGCTCATCGGCGTCCTGACCACCGGTCTGGACAACCGGCTCCAGCAGCTGCGCAAGGGCCGCTCGCGCCTCGTCGAGCGCGGGCACACGATCGTGCTCGGCTGGTCCGAGCAGGTCTTCACGGTCGTCGCGGAGCTGGTGGAGGCCAATCAGAGCGAGCGCCGCTCGTGCGTGGTGATCCTCGCCGACCGGGACAAGGTGAGCATGGAGGAGCAGATCCGCATGCGGGTGCCCGGCACGGGCCGGACGCACGTCATCTGCCGGTCCGGCAACCCCCTCAACCGGGCGGACCTGGAACTCGTGAGCCCCGACACCGCCCGGTCGGTGATGGTGCTGCCCCCGGGCGGGCCCGACGGCGACACCAGCGTGATCAAGACCCTGCTCCTGCTCAACAACCGGACCTGGCCGGGCCGCCGTCCCCACGTCGTCGCGGCCGTGCAGGACTCCGGCAACCTCTCGGTGGCCCGCCTGGCCGCGGGCGGGACCGGCCTCGTCGTCGACGCCGAGGACTTCGCCGTGCGGCTGGTCGCCCAGTCGCACCGGCAGACCGGCCTGTCGGCGGTCTGCGACGAACTCCTCAGCTTCGTCGGCAACGAGATCTACCTGCGGCCCGAGCCCTCCCTGACGGGCCTGTCCTACGGCGACGCCCTGCACGCCTACGAGCTCGGCATCCCCATCGGCATGCGCCGGGCCGACGGCGGCGTGCTCGTCAACCCCCCGATGGACACGGTGATCCGGGACGGGGACAGCATGGTGGTCCTCGCCGAGGACGACCTGCTCATCCGCCTCGCCGAAACCACCGTGCCCGTCGTGCGGACGGCCATCTCCTGCCTGCCCGGCCCGCCGCCCGTCCCGGACCGGACGCTGATCATCGGCTGGAACTCGCGCGGACCGAAGATCGTCGACCTGCTCGACCAGCTCGTCCGCCCCGGCTCCGTCATCGACATCGCCTGCCCGCAGCGGCCCGCGGACGCCGCGGCCGTCCCCCGGGCGAACCTCACGCTCGGCCACCGGCCCTGCAATCCCACCAGCCGGCGTTCCCTGGAGGCCCTCGGCCCGGGCGGCTACCAGCACATCGTCGTCCTCACGGACGAGAGCGTGCCGCCCGACCTCGCCGACGACCGCACCCTGGTCACCCTGCTCCACCTGCGCGACATCGAAGTGCGGCTCGGCGACCCGTACTCGATCGTCACGGAGATGAACGACGACAGCAACCGCGAGATCGCCCAGGTCACCAAGGCCGACGACTTCATCGTCAGCACCAAGCTCGTCTGCCTGCTGCTCACCCAGCTCGCCGAGAACCCCGCCCTGCACGCGGTGCTGACCGACCTCTTCGACCCGGCCGGATCCGAGATCTACCTCAAGCCCGCCGCCCGCTACCTGCGGCCGGGCGCCGAGGCCAACTTCGCGACCGTCATCGAGGCCGCCCGGCAGTGCGGCGAGACCGCCATCGGCTACCGGCTCGGCGCGCTCGGCGACAAACCGCCCTACTACGGCGTCTCCCTCAACCCGCCCAGGGCCGCAGCCCTCACCCTCGGCCCGCGCGACCACGTGATCGTCCTCGCCGAGCAGTGACGAGCGGGGACACGCGCCGTCCGGTCACGGCAATCTTCTGGCCACGGGCGCCCTCCTGAGGGATCTTGTACTGACACCGCTGCTGACACCGCAGGAACGGCAAGAGAGAGGACCCGACAACAGTGAGCTCGCCAACCACGGTGGACCCGGGCACCGGCACCGAGGGGTACAAGCGGAGCCTGGGCTCCCGTCAGATGCAGATGATCGCCATCGGCGGCACCATCGGCACCGGCCTCTTCCTCGGCGCCGGCACGGCCATATCCCAGGCCGGCCCCAGCCTCATCATCTGGTACGCCGCCGCCGGCGCCGTGCTCTTCCTCGTCATGCGCGCCCTGGGCGAGCTGCTCACCCACCACCCCGTCTCGGGCAGCTTCGCCGACTACGCGCACCGGTTCCTCGGCCCGTTCTGGGGGTACGCGACCGCCTGGACGTACTGGATCATGTGGGTCACCACCGGCATGGCCGAGATCACCGCGGCCGGACAGTACGTCAACTACTGGTACCCCGGCTTCGACCAGTGGAAGACCGCCCTCATCTCCCTCGTGGTGCTCGCCTGCGCCAACCTGATCTCGGTGAAGATCTTCGGCGAGCTGGAGTTCTGGTTCGCCATCATCAAGGTCACGGCCATCATCGGCATGATCCTCATCGGCCTGGGCGTCCTCATCATCGGCTTCGGGGACGCCGGCGACACCGCCTCCGTCAGCCACCTGTGGGCCGACGGCGGCGTGGCCCCGCACGGCGTGTGGAACTCCCTGATGACCCTGCAGATCGTCCTCTTCGCCTACCTCGGCGTCGAGCTGGTCGGCGTCACCGCCGGCGAGACCAAGGACCCGGAGAAGAACATCCCGCGGGCCATCAACAGCCTGCCGCTGCGCTTCGGCCTGTTCTACCTCGGCGCCCTCTTCGTCATCCTGTCCGTCGTCAGCTGGCAGGAGTTCCACCCCGGGGTGAGCCCGTTCGTCGCCGCCTTCACCAAGATCGGCATCCCGGCCGCGGCCGGCATCGTCAACTTCGTCGTCCTCACCTCGGCGCTCTCCTCGTGCAACGCCGGCGGCCTCTACGCCACGGCCCGCATGCTGCGCACCGCAGGGCTGAACGGCCACGGCCCCGAGGCGCTCGGCAGGCTCAGCAAGCGGGGCGTGCCCGCGACGGCCGTCGTCGTCTCCGCCCTGGTCATGGCCCTCGGCGTGCTGATCAACGCCATCGACCCCGAGCACGCGTTCGCCTACATCACGGCGGTCTCCACCGGCGGCGCGATCACGGTGTGGAGCATCATCCTCATCACGCACCTGAAGTACCGCCGGGCCGTCGCGGCGGGCCTGGCACGCAAGTCCGCGTACCGGATGCCGGGGGCCCCGTACACCAACTGGCTCGCGCTGGCGGCCTTCGCGTTCGTGACCGTGCTGATCGGCTGGGAGTCCGAGACGCGCATCGCCCTCTACGTGATCGCCGTCTGGTTCGCCCTGCTGGCCGCCGGATACCCCCTCGCGCGCCGGCGCGCGGCCCGCACGCCGCTCGCGGCACCCGCGGACAACCCCGCGAAGGCTCCCACGCACAGCTGACCTCCGGCGGCGCTCCCGTCCCACGGGGGCGCCGCTTCCGCATGTCCACCCGTCAGTTGCCGCCGAACGGCTCCCGCGAACGTCACCCGCGTGGCAGCATTTTCTGACCGGTCGGCGGTGCCGCACGCCGGCCCGAGGGGGGCTGAGTGACGTGCCGGAGCCTGTGAGACGGCCCTTGGGGACCGAGGGCATAGAGGCACTCTTCCAGGAGTGCCGCACCCGCGTGCAGGACGGGCGCGCGGCGGGCGGGCACGGGCTGCCCGTGATCGTCCTCGTCGGGACGCGCGGCAGCGGGCGCACCACGGCGCTCGAATGGCTCGGCTTCCTCGGCTCGCACCGCCCCCACGCGCTCTACGACTTCGCCTCCTCCGGGCCGCGCCGCCCGCACGAGGTGGCGGGCCGCCTCGCCTACGGTCTCTCCCACCGCTTCGCCCGCCAGCCCGCCCTGCTCTTCCCGCGCCTGACGCTGGGCCTGCTCGTCGTCGACCCCGGTCTCTCGCTCGACGCGCACGACTCGCGCCGCGCCGGCCGGCAGCTGCGCCACGCCCTGTACGACGCCCACGAGCACACCGTGGCCGCCGAACGGGCCGCCGACGTCGCGGGCCTCCTCCAGGACCTCAACCTCCTGCAGATCCCCGGCATCGGCCTGCTGGCCGGGCTGATCCGCCGCCCGCCCCGGATGCCGCTCGGCATCGCCCGGCGCACCGGCTTCTCCTGGTACGCCGGCCCGCACACGCCCCTGCACGAGCTCGTCGTCCTCAACCAGCTCAGCAAGAGCACCACCGAAGCCGACCGCGCCGCCGTCGACCGGCGGCTGTGCGAAGCCTTCCTCGCCGACCTGCGCGGGGAGTTCGCGCGCCGCCGCCGCGACCGCAACTGCGTGGTCCTCCTCGACAACATCGACACCCCGGGCGGCCGCAGCTTCCTGGACCTGCTCGTGCAGCTGCGCGAGGCGAGCGGCGACCCGGACCCGCTGCTCGTCGTCGCCACCGCCTCCGACGCCGGCAAGGTCCCCGGCCCTTTCGCGCCCGGTCCGGCCGGGGTGCGGATCCGCACGCCCGAGCAGGCCTCGTACGCCGACTGGGAGGGCTCCGTCCCCGACCCGCCGCCCGACTCCTCCTGGCGCTGGTACTGCGTCCAGCTGCGCGACCTGACCGCGGGCGAGGTCGCCCAGCTCGGCGCCGGGCTCGCCGACCGGCTGCCCGAGGCGCCCCCGCTCGTGCACCGGCTCACCCACGGCCACGCCTGGAGCGCCCACCGGCTGCTGGAGGCCGCGGCGCACATCCCCGGCCGCGGCGACGGCGAGGAGCTGCTGCGCGGGATCCTCTCCTTGCCCGCGCCCGCCGCCGGCGGCGGCGAGGACGACACCGCCGCCGATCCGGTCCCGCTCGGCCGCGCGATCCTGCACGACCTGCTGGAGGGCCTGACCGGGGAACAGCGCACCGCCCTCGTCGAGTGCTCCGCCGCCCGCGAGTTCGACGCGGCCTGCGACACCGACCTGCTGGAGAGGTTCTCCCTGCGCACCCGCAACAGCCTGGCCCGCGAGATCGGCAACCGGCTCTGGCTCACCCCCGCCGTCCCCCAGGACGCCGGCGCGCGCGGCGGCCGCGGCTCCGGATATCTGCACAACGCCCACCCGCGCCCGCAGTCCGCGCACCCGGTCCTGCACCCGTGGCTGCGCCTGCTGCTCCTTACGGAGCTGGCCGGCAGCTCCCGCTGGGACGAGGTCCACGAAGTGCTGCAGGAGTGGCACGCGCGCAACGGCCACCCCCTCGACGCGCTCTACCACGCGCTCGCCCGGGGCCGCCTGGGCGAGGTCGTCGGCCACCTCGCCCGCAGCCTGACGGACCTGCCCGGCACTGACGCCTGGCTGTACGAGCTCTACGCCGTCACGGCCGCGCCCCTGCGCACGCCCGTCCTGCCGGGGCAGACGGCCACCTTGCGCGTGGACCGCCTCGCGGAGGAGCTGGCCCCCGAGTCCTTCGCCGCGCCCGACCGCAGGGCGCTCACCATGCTGGTGACGGCCCTGTGGCTGGCGGGCGACCCGCGCAACCGGGTGCCCGCCGCCCGGCCCGAACTCAACGACACGATCGGTTCGATGTTCCAGAGCCTGGCCATGCACTCCGACCCGCGCAGGGTGGGGCTCAGGCACGAGGCCGCGAAGTACCTCTGACCGCGCCGCAGCGCGCCACCGCCGTCCGGCAAAGGGAGCCCGCACCATGCCCGTGAACCGTCCCCGCCCGCTCGATCCCGTGCCGCCCCGGTGGAAGGGCTGGCAGGGAATCGCCGCGCTCGTTCTCGCCCTGGCCCTCCTCGCCGGGGGCGGCTTCTGGCTGCTGGGCGGGGGCGGCGACGGGGAGGACCGCTGCACCGACGACGTGCCCGGCCTCGTCCTCGCCGGGTCCGGCAGCGACCGCGAGTGCATCGGCGTCATGAACGAGACCGCCTACGCCTTCGACCCCCGGCTGAAGGACGTCACCGAGAAGATCGCCGCCGAGAACCGGCGGGTGCGCGACCAGTGGGAGAAGCCCGCCGCCGGCCGCACCCCCGTGCCCTACGTCAAGGTCGCCCTGCTCACCCCGATGACCGCGAGCGACAGCAGCGTGCTGCCCATCGAGGAGATCAGGAGCAGCCTCGAAGGGGCCTACACCGCGCAGTGCCGCTCCAACGCCTGCCCCGGCCTCTCCGCCGTGAACGCCACCGGCATCCACGGGCGGACGCCCCAGATCCAGCTGGTCATCGCCAGCGAGGGGCGCAACCAGGCCCACTGGCAGCCGGTCGTCGAGCGGCTGACCGCCCTGACCGGCGGCGAGCACCCGCTCGTCGCCGTGGCCGGCATGGGCGTCAGCGTGCCCGAGACCCAGCGCGCCGCCGACGAGCTCGCCAAGCACAAGATCCCGGCGATAGGCGCCGTCCTGACCGCCACCAACGTCAACTCCGAGCGCCTGTTCAAGGTCTCGCCGTCCAACACCGACTACGCCAAGGCGCTGCGCCAGCGGCTGGACAAGCTGCCCGCCGAGCAGCGCCGCGGCTACCTCGTCTTCGACAGCCGTGACGACAACTTCGTCCGCACCATGCGCCAGGCGTACGACGAGATCTTCGCCGACTACATCGACAAGCGCCGCGTCTCCTTCGTGGGCACCACCGGCCCCCGCACCGAGGGCATGCCCAGCCTCTTCTACAACGCCTTCAACAACATCTGCCTGACCAAGTCGGAGCTCGTCTTCTGGGCGGGCCGCGGCCGCGACCTCGCCGACCTCGTCCGCTCGCTGTCCTCGCGCAACCAGTGCGGGCACGACAAGCCCATCACGATCGTCGTGGGCTCGCAGGGCGCCGTGCAGCAGGCGAACGACGTGAAGGGGCTGCTCAAGGACAGCCGGATCACCATCCTGCAGGCGTCGGCGACCGACACCGAGGGGTGGATCAAGGCGAACGGGGCGCCCAGCGGCTTCAAGCCCTTCCTACAGAGCTTCCGCGACCTGAAGTTCCCCGACAAGGAACTCACCGACGGCTACGCCGTCATGCACCACGACGCCGTGCTGACGGCCGTGTGGGCGCTGCGCATGGTCACCGGCCAGACCGGCCGGGAGGCGCCGGGCGTGCAGGACGTCTTCAACCAGCTGACCAACCTCCACGACGCCGCGGTGGTTCCCGCCGGGAGCGGCGACCTCAGCTTCGACGACGCCTCCGACGGCTGGCCGCACAACAAGCCGGTGCCCATCATCCAGATACCGGGCGGCGCCACGGATCCCGGGCCGCTGTACAAGACGTCGTAGCGCGGCCCGGCGAACGGGGCCGGGGCCGTCCGGTGCGGGAGCCGGCGCCGCTCACCGGAAGACGAGCAACGACACCACTCCGATGCCGGCCATCGTCCAGGCCACGTAGTCGCCGAGGTGCCCCGAGTGCAGCCGGCGCAGCGGCGCGCTCCCGGGCACGGCCCGCGACCTGCGGCCCACGGACAGCGCGGCGAGGGCGGCGGCGAGGGCGGCCGACAGCAGGCCGAGCCCGGCGCCGGTCCACGTCCACCACGCGTACGGCCCCGCCGGGTGCGCGGCGGAGCGGCCGTCGAGCACCGCGGCCGCGTAGCCGCCGTGGTCGGTGAAGGCCTCCGCGGCGGCGGTGACGGCGCCGGTGAGGCCGGGCACCGTGCCCACGGCGAGCGCCCCGGCCAGCAGGAGCGCCGCCACCGTGACCATGGGGACGGGCGGGGACGAGGAGCCCGAGACAGGCCGCCGCGTCCGCCGGTCACCGCCGAGACGAGCACGAACAGGGCCGGCAGCCAGGGGGACTGCTCCTCGACGAGCGCCTTGCCCAGGGCCGTGCCGAACGGCGGCAGCCCGGCGAGCGCCAGCCCGCCGGCGGCGAAGAGCAGGCCCACGCCCGCGGTGTCGCGGCCCTTGCCGTGCAGCTCGCACTCGTCGACGCTGCCGTGGCGGTCGAGGAGCACGCCGGTGCACGCGAAGAGGGCGGCCTTCGCCCCGGCGTGCCCGAGCACGTAGAGCGCCGTGCCGGCGATGCCGTGCGGCGTCAGGAGGGCGATCCCGGTGAGGAAGAGGCCGGTGTGCGCCACCGTGGAGAAGGCCAGCAGCCGTTTGACGTGCCGCTGCTGCCAGCACATCAGCGCGCCCGCGAGCGCGCCCGCGACCCCCAGCACCAGGAGCGTGCGCCGGACCCCCGCGGCCGGGACGCCGCCCGGCCCGGCGAAGACCGTCGTGTAGACGCGCGCGACCCCGTAGCTGCCCATCTCCACCATCACGCCGGACAGCAGCATGCACACCGGCGTCGGTGCCACCGCGTGCGCGTCGGGCAGCCAGAAGTGGAAGGGCACGGCCGCGGCCTTGACCAGCAGCCCGGTGAGCACCAGCACGAACGCGGCGAGGACCAGGGCGTCTCCGCCGTGCCCGGCCGCCCGGTCGAGTTCCCGGCCCGCCTGCGCCATGCCGAGCTCTCCGGTGCGGGCGTACAGCAGGCCGATGCCCAGCAGGGCGGCGTAGCCGCCCAGGGAGTTGACGAAGCCGAAGGCCAGCGCGCCCTGCACCGGGCGGGCCTCCTCGACGCGGTAGCCGGTCAGGGCGTAGCCGACGACCCCCATGAGCTCGAAGAACACGAACGCGTCGAAGAGGTCGCCGGTGAGCGCGAAGCCGCACATGCCGCCCTGGAAGAGCAGGACGAGGGCGGGGAAGGCGCCGCCGTGCCCCTTGGGCGGTTCGTCGAAGTAGCGCCAGGAGTAGGCGAGCACGGCGGTCACCAGCAGCGAGGTGAGCGCGGCGAGGCCCAGCCCGATGCGGTCGCCCACCAGGACGATGCCGACGCTGTGGCCGTCGCGCGGCTCCCAGGCGCCGAGCCAGGACACGGCCGGCGGGCGGGTGAGGGCGACGACGGCGAGCCCGGCGGAGGCCGCGGAGGCCGCGCCCGCGACGGCTTCCGCCACCGGGCGGGGCACGTGGCGCCCGGCCGCCACCAGCACGGCCGCGCCCAGCAGCGGCACCACGACGATCAGCGGGAGCAGCCGGCCCACCGCGGCTCAGCCCTTCAGCCCGGACAGCTCGTCGGGGTCGACGGTGCCGTGCCGCTTCGCGGTCTGGATGACGAGGGCGAGCAGCAGGGCCGTGACGGTCGCGCCCACGACCACGTCGGTGAGGGCGAGCGCCTGGACGACCGGGTCGACGACGCGGGTGTCCGTGGGCACGTCGGAGAAGACGGGGGCGGTGGCCCCCTTCCGGTAGCCGACGGAGAGCAGGAGCACGTAGGTGGAGGACTGGGTGACGGCGAGGCAGCCCACGGCGTGGATCAGGTTGCGGCTGGTGGCGATGCCGTACACGCCGATGAGGAAGATCCACCCGGCGATCAGGTAAGGGAACAGGCTCACGCCGGCCGGCCCTCCTCCGTGTCGCGCTCGATCTCCAGCGCCTGGGCGAGGAAGTGCGCCAGCAGCACGACCACGGCCGAGGTGACCTCGATGCCGACGGCGGCGTTGAGCAGCGGCACCGTGCCGCCCGACGAGAGCGTGTTGAACGTGCCGAGCGGCAGCACGTTGCCCAGATAGGCCGAGCCGGCGAGCAGCCCCGCCGTGCCGAGCAGCACGTACGCCGCCTCGCCCGCGCCGTCGGCCAGTTCGTACAGCCCGAGCGGCCGGAAGCGCTCCAGGGCCGGGTAGTCGACGGCGATGTAGAGCAGGTGCAGGGAGGTCGCGGTGACCACGCCGCCCTGGAAGCCGCCGCCCGGGCTGAGCTGGCCGTGCGCGATCACGTACAGGCCGGTGAGCAGGGTGACGGGCAGCATGAGGAGGCCGTAGCGGCGCAGCGCGGCCGGGACGCGGACCGGCTCCGGCGGGACGCGCTTCTCGTCGCGGGTCTGCCGCAGCAGGACGACGGTGCCGAGGACGCTGGCGAACAGGACGGTCTCCTCGCCGAGGGTGTCGAGGCCGCGCTGGTCGAAGTTGACGGAGGAGACGGTGTTCGCGGTCCGCTGCTGCAGCGCGGTGCGCACCGCCCGGTCGCCGTAGGGGTGCCACTGGCCGCCGAAGCCCGGCAGGTCCGTGCAGGCGGCCGCGTAGAGTGCCGCCGTGGCCAGCAGCCCGGCGGCCAGCACCCACAGCCGTAGGCGGCGCGTCACTCCCGGCGCCCCTTTCCCCGCACCTTGCGGACCGCCAGCAGGATCATCAGCGGTGTCACGGCCGAGCCCACGCCGAGCTGCGCGAGGCCCACGTCCGGCGCCTGCAGCACGGTGAAGAGCACGGCCAGCGCCAGGCCGAGCAGCGAGAGCACGATCGCCTGCCGGGCCGGGTCGCGCTGCAGCACGGCCACGGTGGCGGCGGCCGCCACGAGCACCAGGACGGCGGCGACGAGCGCGTCATCCACGGCGCACCGCCGCGGAAGTGACGGCGCCTCCGGCGATCAGGAGCACGCCGATGAAGACCAGTTTCAGCATCGCACGGCCGGGGCCGGTGGCGACGCACATCGGTACGACCGTCGCGGGTGCACCGATCAGGACGGCGGGGGTGAGCAGGCGCGTGCCGGGCGGCCGCCCCCGGATCCTGTCGCCGAGGAGACGGGTGAAGACCAGCGTGCCGGCCGGCCCGAGCACGGCGACGACCAGCGCGAGGTCGACGTAGGAGGGGCGGCCGTAGCCCTGCGCGAGCAGGAGGAAGACCAGGCACAGCAGGAGCGTCGCCATGTTCTGGGCGACGACGCGCCGCCCGGCCGGTCCGCGCGCCGCGCCCCACAGGCAGGGTCCCAGGCCGCCGGCCACGAGCGCGCAGGCGGCGGCCAGCCACCAGTTCACCGGGCCGCGGCCCGGCGGGCGCCGCGGGCGGCCGTCGCCGCCAGCAGGGCCGCGCCCGCGCCGGTGGCGAGCTCCAGCGTGTCGGCCTGGCTGATCAGCACCGTCCACACCGCGGTGAGCCCGGCCCACCACGCGAGGATCTCCGCTCCGGCCCGTGCCGTGCCGCGCGCCATCCGCTCCACCTCCGCCGCTCGCGGGAATGCCCCAGTATCGGCCTGCGGGCCCGGCGATCGGGGGGACCGCACGGGCGCGTGTCGCAGGCGGCGTGTACCCCTCATGCCGGAAGGTATGGCGGACGTACGCGAAGGGGCGGCGGACCCGGGCCCGGATTTCCCCGGCGGACCGCTGACGTGTCACACGCCGGCGGTGGCCGGCGTGTGACACGTCATGTGTACGGCAGCTCTCTTATCTCTTACTTGTGCGTCACCGCTGCTTGTGCGTCACCGCACGTCGCTCACCACTTGTCGATTCCCATGGTCTTCGCCGCGCTGTGGATCGCGTTGTAGTGCGGGATGGACATGTCCGACTTCTTGTCCTTCGGCGGCAGCTTCTTGTCGGTCTGCCGGAACTCGTCGCGAGCGGCGGCCAGCAGGTCGGTGCCGTAGCTGACCGGCACGTCGGTCTTCCCGTGGATCGGGTGCGACTTGGCCGCCGTCTGGCTGCCCGCCTGGGCGAGGGTGCTGCGGGCCTGGTTGTAGGCGGCGGCCTTGATGGTCTTCGGGTTCGGCACCACCGCGTGCGCGCCGGCCGCCGGGCGCGGGTCGTCGGTGACGACGGCGGCGGAGGCGGGCGCGACGGCGGCGGCGACGGCTCCGAGCGTGGCTGCCGCGGCGAGGGCGGTACGGACCATGAGCTTCATTGGACATCTCCCGTTCGAATCGGGCATTCCAGTTCGATACGACGGGGAGCCTGCCCCGGGGAGATCTTTCAGCAAACGACCATTTTGCGCCGATCCGGGGCCCCTTCCGCGCGCGGCGGCCGGGGCCCCGGCGCCCGTCAGGAGACCGTCAGTTCGGCGATGCCCGTGCGGGAGCCGGCAGCGCCGGCGCCGTGCACCACCACCCGTACGTACCGTGCGGACACCGGCGCACCGGCGGCGTCGCGCCAGTGCCGGCCGTCGGTGGACAGCTGGACGGCGTACGAGGACGGTGCCGGGCCGCTCCAGGCGGGGGTGACCTTGCCGACGCGCGCGGTCCTGCCGAGGTCGGTGGTCAGGGTGCCGTCCGGGCCGTCCGGCACCCATGCCGTGGCCGTGTTGCCGTCGACGGCGGCGGCCGCGTACAGGCCCGGTTCCTCGGAGGAGGCCGTGGCGGTGGTGCAGCGGGCGAGGTCGGCGGTGGGCGCGAGGTCGGGGCGGCGGGTGCCGAGCACGACCGGGGCGTCCCGGGTGACGGTCCGGGCGCCCTGCGGCGTGTCGAGCGTCATCGGCGCACCGCCGGTGAGCCGCACGGTGGTGCGCCGGGCACCGAGCTCGACGTCGTACGTGCGGCCCTGCCAGCGCAGCCCGCGCAGGGTGACGCCGCGACCGAGCTGCGGGGGCAGCATCGGGTCGAGGTGCAGCCGGTCCTCGCGCATCCGCATGCCGGTCAGGCCGTTGGTGAAGATCTGCAGGAAGCCGCCCTTGCCGGTGAGGAAGTCGTGCGCGGGCGTGCCGGCCAGCGGGTCCTCGGCGCCCGCCTTGGCGCCGCGGGCCTCCGAGAACTGGGCGAAGGGGCCGCGCACGAACGGCCTGATGGCGCGCTGCAGGTAGGTGTACGTCGAGCAGCCCGGCTCGCCCGTTCCGGCGGAGACGACGGCGTGCACGGAGTCCGTCATGGCCGGGCCGTCGGGGTCGGTGCGCTGTGCGTAGTAGCCGAGGGTGCTCGCCGCCGCGCCCTCGGGCATCGGCCACTCCAGCGGGTACATCAGCAGCACCGTGTCCGCCTGCTTGATCTTGCTGCCGCGGTAGCCGTCGTACTGCTCGAAGACCTTGCGCTGCGCGTCGTAGGGGATCCGGATCCGGTCGGCGATCGCCGTCCACTCCCCCGGCGCCCGCTCGCCGAGCAGGCGCGCGGCGCGGGTGGCGTTGCGCAGGGCGGTTGCCGCGCCGGCGTTGGTGAAGACCGCGTCGTCGACGCCGTTGCTGTACTCGTCGGGGCCGGCCGTGTCCTTGACGGAGTAGCTGCCGTCCGCGTTGCGGCTGACCCTCCCGGCCCAGAACTCGGCGATGCCCTTCATCACCGGCCAGCCGTGCCCGCGCAGCCAGGCGGTGTCGCCGGTGGCGAGGTAGTACTGCCAGGTGGCCAGGGAGATGTCCGACTGGAGGTGGATCTGGGTGCGGCAGTGGGGCGGGTCCACGCTGTGGCACTCCTGGGCGAGATCGCCCTTGCTGCCGCTGTTCCAGGGGTAGAAGAGCCCCTGGTAGCCGAGCGCGCGGGCGTTCTCGCGGGCCCCGGGGAGGGTGCGGTACCGGTAGTCGACGACGCTCCTGGCGAGGGCGGGGTCGGTGGCCAGCAGGGCCGGGTACATCCACGTCTCGGCGTCCCAGAACACCAGGCCCGCGTAGTTGTCGCTGGTCAGCCCGGCCGGGGCGATGCTGTCGGCGGCGTCCTTGCGGCTGCTGGACAACAGGCCGTAGCGCGCGGAGCGCACCCATGCCTGCAGGTCGCGCTGCCCGGGCACCTCGATGTCGGCGCGCCACAGGCGGGACCAGGCGGCGGTGTGGGCGCTCAGCAGTGCGTCCCAGCCGCGCCGGGCGGCGCGCTGAGCTGCGGCGGTGGCGTCCCGGCGGGGCGCGCGCGAGGTGAGGGCGGTGTCGACGCCGACGTACTTGGTGAACTCGTACGCCCGGCCGCTGCGGACGGGGAAGGCGAGGGACTGCCGGGCGCTCAGGTCCTTCGCCGCGCCGGCGGCCTCGGCCTTGTCCGCGCGCACGCCGCTCCCGGCGCGCAGGGCGGAGGCGACGGCGCCGTCGGTGTCCGTGCCGTCGGTGCGGAAGGCGACGTCCATGGTGCGCCCGTCGCGGCCGGACCCCTCGGTGCGGTCACCGCCGCCGGTCTGCCGGATGCGGCGGGCGCCGCGTCCGTCGATGAGGTCGGTGACGGTCGCCTCGCCGCTCCAGTGCGGGGTCACGCGCAGCCGGACGGCACCGACGTGGGGGTCGTTGCGGTCGGCGAGCACGTCGTAGACGAGGTCGGTCTTCCTGCCGTCGGCGGCGGTCCACGTCAGGGCCGTGCGGACGATGCCGCAGTGCAGGAAGAGGGTCTGGCGGTAACCGGAGATGCGGCCCGGATCCGTAGAAGAGTTGAAGGCGTCGCCGTGTGCGCCGCCGGTGGCGACGGTGAGGGCGGTCCACGTGGGCAGCGCCGCGACGGCCTGCCGGTCGTCCGCGGTCTGCTTGTTGTGCGCGTAGAGGCCGGAGACGAACGAGCCGTCGTAGCCGGGGGTGAAGAGCGGCCAGCCCGTCTTGGCGTCGCTGCCGGTGTATCCGGAGCCGTTGGGCGGGACGCGCTGGCCCAGATAGCCGTTGCCCACGTAGGCGTGGTAGGTGCCGGCGGCGTCGGTGCGGGTGGAGTCCAGCGACCAGCCGTCGCCCGTCCGGCAGCCGGCGGACGGGGGGACGGCGGCGGAGCGGGTGGCGGTGGGGGGT
>NZ_JBPQTW010000053.1:0-34315 GCF_051386535.1 Streptomyces sp. URMC 127 | reverse complement strand
GGGCATCCGCAGCGGCTCCAGTTCGGCCATGAGCTCCGCCCCGGACCCCCGCCGAACGACGTTGCGGATCACCCTTCCGAAGCTGGTAATGTTCTACCCGTCACCGCGAGACGCGGCCGACACGCCCCCGTAGCTCAGGGGATAGAGCAACGGCCTCCGGAGCCGTGTGCGCAGGTTCGAATCCTGCCGGGGGCACTCCGGATCAAGGCCCTGAACTGCAGAAATGCAGTTCAGGGCCTTTCTCGTACATGCCAAAACACACACGGCCTATCCGACCGTTAAGCAATTGACTGCCATAACGCCCCTGACCAGGCCCTTTACAGAGACGAGGACGGAAAGGGCACCGTTCTCCGTCCCGCAGCAGGGGCAGCAGACGCCTGCGCGGGACATACGCGGGACGCAAACCTGCGCCAAACCGGCCGACGGTGACCAGCGCGCGGCACGAACCTCTCTGATCTGCGGCTTTCCTGAGCGACCGGGCGTGCGACGGGACGGCGCGTGGGACCGTGTGACTTTCGCGCGATGCAGGCGGGCCGCCGTAGAGTACGGGGAACGGGCCTCATTCCGGGCTCTCTCCCTTCCTCGGCTCCCAGGCCGCCAGGAGCACGGAAGCCGGTGCTGCCCAGTCCTCGGGGGCCTCCAGGAGATCGACGGACTCCATCGAGCCCTCCGGTGTGAGGAGTTGCTCACCGATCCCATGGGGCACCCACAGTGCAGCGGTTCCCCGATACCAGTCCACGGCGACCTGGTAGACCGCGAAGACCGCCAGCTCCCATGCGGTCAGCGAGTTGTACACAATCCCACCGTGCGGAGAGCGGTGCGGGGACGGTATCTGTACGCCTATGAGGCGCCAGGGGCGCCCCGCCGACTGTTCGGCAGCTGCGAGACGGGCTTGGTCGGCCCAGGCGGAGGTCAGTTGACTCAGCGCCTCTTCGGCCTCCTCCCGCCCCTTCCGGCGGCGCCCCAGGTTCTCGTGCAGCTCTTGGCCGGCCGACAGCGCAGCCATGGTGACCGACGTGGCGCCCCAGCGGGCATGGGCACGCCACGCCTGCCAGACCCTCCGCAATACGACGCGGGCATCGCGCCCGAAGATCCCGAAGCCGGTGCCGGGTGTCCCCTCAGGGTCGGCCAGGGAAGAGACGGCCGCCGCCTCGGCGAGCGCCCGGGGGGAGTAGAAACGGATCACCATCTGCCGCTTCTGCTCGACGAGCTTGGCGTACGCCGCCATTCGGGCTTCAGCCCAGGGATGCAACCAGGGACATGCAGCCAGGGCCTCGCCGGCTGTGATCAGCCGGTCCTGTGTGCCCTGCCAGTCGGCGAGGATCTCGTCGCGGCATTCCCTGGCCTGCCGGTAACGCTCCCAGGCGTCAGTGTCGTCTTCGTCCTCCGGGTACTCGCCCTGCGACAGCAGCTGTACCGCCTCGTCGACCTCAGCCTCGTCCGGAAGCTGCTCCTGTACGTCCTCGCCGTTGGTCCGTAGCCAGGAAAGGGAGTTCAGAGCGTCGAGAAAGACTGGCCAGCGGCCGTGGTCGGGCACCGGCCAGCGGCAGCTCCAGTTGGTGCAGAGTCGGGCCAGCGAGGAGGCGTCGAGGGTGAAGTCGACGGCGCGCACTGAGGATGCCTTGCGTAGGCGGGGGCATTCTTCGACCGCATGGATGAGCCCGGTCTCGGAAGCCGTGGTGAATCCCTTGAGGGGCGTACCCGTGAACGGACCCAGCGGTGTCCCGGGTTCGATGCAACGGCCGAGCACAACGGACAACGTTCCAGTTTCTGTCGCGGTCATGCGGCCGACAGTAATCCACGGCGTTCTTCACCGCAGGGGCGTGCCAATGGCGTCACTGATCACCCCTGTGGTGTGGGTCACGTAGCGTCGGCGCTTTTTAGATGGTCCCCTCGTTCGTTTCGTCATTCGCTGCGAGGGCGGGGTCCAGGCTCGGGCCTCGGTATTCGGGGTGGGAGCGGTCCAGGGCTCCGGCCACGTGGAGCGGCACGGGATGGCGGGTGCGCGCGTCCCAGGCGAGGGATTGGTGGCACAGTTGGGCTGCGAGGGCCGCGAGCTGTTCCGGATCACGTCCGCCTGCGTGGGGCACGGTGATCTGGACGGCGGTGAAACTGTGCCAGTCCTTGCGTTGGAAGGCTTCTTCTTCCGCGGGGAGGGTGAATCGGGTGTAGACGCCCCCGATGCTGCCGGCGCTGCCGAAGCCCTCGTAGGTTCGGGAAGCCTGGGCGGCGTACCAGCTGGTGACTCCGGTGCTCGCGGTGCGCTTATACAGCTGGTTTTGCGGCTTTGGCGGCCTTTTAGGCGACTTACGGTTGCTGGCGGCGTTTTCCACAGGTGTGGGTACTTCGCCGTATGAGGTGTTGATGGCCACGACGGCGACGGAGCGATCTTCGGTGCGCAGATCGTCACCGGGCAGGGGCCCTGTGCTGAAGTTCACGTTCTGAAGGCCGGGCCAGATCGTTCGGCATGCCTCGGTGTCGACGAAAACGATCAGCGGCCGGTCTGCGGGGAGCACCTTCAGGGCGGAGTCGATGTGCTGGCGCGCGAGAAGGGCGCCCTCCTCGTGGCGGGCGTGGCCTTCACGGCCGATCGAGCCGCGGCCGAAGGAGGCTTCTGCTTCGGCCTGGGGGCGCCAGTCGTGGCGGGCGTGATCGTAGGTCTTCAGCTGCCAGGGACGTGCGGGGTCGTTGCTGGTGTGGAGGGCTGTGAGGACTTCGACCATCTGCGTGCGGTCCGCCGCGCCGGGGCGGCGGTTGCTGATGCGCTGCTGGCGGATGTGGATGCCGACGAGGATGGGTTCGTCGTCCAGGTCAGTGACATGGACGAGTCGGTCGTCTACGCATCCGAGGCGGAAGAACAGGTCGCGCAGAGCATTGGCCGCCTTGTAGTCCGTAGGCGTCCCCGTTTTCCCGGATGGCTCGGTCGTATTGTCCGCCGGGTCCTCTTCTGTCGCGGGTTCCGGCTGACGGGCTAGGAACTGCGAGACGATATCGCGGTCGTACAGAGCACGACGCAGATCGCGCTTGTGGTCATGACGGTGCTGGTTGGCTTCGCGTTCCCGCTTGGTCGGCTTGGGATTCCAAATCGTCTCGACCCAGGCGCCGTTGGGAGTGCCGTCTTCCAAATCATCGAGAAATGCCAGCTCATTGTTCCAGTCGACTTGGTCGGCCCGGTCGAGGGCGGGCAGGCGACGGAAATGGATGGCGAGTTTGGGGGTGAGCAGGTGATCGGTGCGGTCGCTGCAGTCGATGGGTTGGTCGGGAGTCTCGGTATAGGCGGCGAGTGCTTCCGTCATACGCCGCCGTGTGGTGCCGTCGTTATAGAGGGCGATGATGCGCACGTGGTCGCTGCCGGTGGCGGAGAGAGCTCGGTCAAGGTCTGCGCTGCGGATGGCGCCTTTGGTCGCGCGGGTGAGTTCGATTCCGGTGCGTTCAAAGGCAACCTGGGTGATCTTCGGCCGCTTGATGGTTTGGCAGATGTGGTCGGAGAGGACCTTGTTGAATCGGGTGCCGACTCCCTTGCCGAGGGGATGCGGGATAGGGCCGGGAACGAGAACGCGGACCTGGCCGCTCAGTGTGGCCAGTTCCTTGTTGCTCGGCCATTCGGCGAAGTCCATGCCGCAGGCTTCGATGACTTCGACGGCGTGGTTGCGGGCGTAAGGTACCCACTCGCCGCCGTCATTCTTGGTGTGCCCGATAGGCATGCGAAGGATGGCGCCCTTCCCATGGTCAATGAAGGCGGTGCGGGTATTGGCCCAGTGGGTGGCCAGGCGGCTGAAGGTGGGCAGGACGTGGAGGGCGAAAAGCGGTTCTCCGGGTTGCGTGATCACGCGGAAGTCGAGTTTGTGGATGGCGTACCCGGTGGTCTTGGGGCGCTCAAGGCTGCGCTTGATGACGTGGTCCCAGCTGATGAGGCTGCCGCGGGTGTCCATGCGCCAACGGATGTTCTTCAGTTTCGGACCATTGGGGATGGGAAGCGGCTTGCGCGCCAGACGCTCGGCGAAGTTCCAGGCGGCAACACGGTAGAACCACCCCGGGGCGTGCGGCCGTCCTTCACGGGAGCCGCGGACGAAGTCGGCAAGCTGCCGCTGTTGTACGGCGGCTTGAACCAGGATCGGGGCGAGGGTATTGACATCGTCACCCTTGCGGACGCAGCGTTCCCAGGTCTGTACGGCGGTGTGGAGTGTCCAAGGATCGAAGGGGCGGGTGGTGACGGCAACGGCGGGGCAGGCGAACTCGTCGTCGGTGAATTCAAAGGTATCCGGCATGAGGACGACGGGCTGGCCGGAGACGGCGCTGAGGGCCGAGGCCAGTCCTGCGTACGGCGGGTGACGGGGCTTGCCGTTGTGGTCGCGGGAACAGGGCAGGTCACGCCAGGCTTCGCCGAACTCTCGTTCCAGCGGATAGACCGTGACCTGGCCAAGTGCGGCGTGCGGGAACAGGAATGCAAGTGTGGTGATCACCGGGTGGTCTTTCGAACGTGGCGGTCGGCGAAGGTGAAGAAGGCGTCCAGCGTGGTGCCGTACAAGGTGTGCATGCGGTCCAGCTCCCCGGTTCTGGCCCATTCGCTGCGCAGTTCGCGGATGAGGTGGGGCAGGTCCGAGTTGCCGCGGGCGTCGAGGAAGGCGTAGTCGACGAGCTTGATCCGTCCCGGGGTGCCGCCGCGGCGGGCCCGGCCGACGAGTTGGATCAGGCTGATGACGAGTTCGGCCGCGAAGGCTCTCTTGGCTCGGCGCGGCAGGGCACGGAGGTACCGTTCGCTTTCGACGAGTTGCTCGAAGTACGTGCCGGCGACGCTTCGGCGGCGAGCCAGTTCCTTCCAGGGCTCCGAAGTGGCGGCTGCCTCGTCGAGAGCTCTGGCTGCCACATGGGCGAGGAGTTCATCGGGCTCGTCGACGAGCGGCACGGGCCGGATGGCGACCCAAATAGAGCCGATCGCGGACTTGTTGGTCTGCGGGGCGAGGATGTTCAGGCCACGCTCGGCTCGCCCCAGCGGGGCGATCAGGATGCGTGCCTTGGGCAGCCGGGTGAAGGATTCCAGCTGGTCGCCGGGGATTTCATGCCAGAGCGGGTCGTCTGTGGCGTCCTCACGGGCGACGGGTTCGTCGTCTGGTCGGGGCCGGACGGCGATGGCGATCAGTCCTGGCTCGGCTCCTGCGGCCAGCAGGCCGTCGCGCAGGTGCTGGCAGCTGTCGTAGGAGGTGGTGGCGAGCAGGATGGAGTCCTGCACGCGCTGCTTGCTCTGGCCGCGCAGGTGCCGCAGTTCTTCCCGGAGCCGGGGCCACATGCGTTGCCCAAGAAGCTTGGTCGCTTCGATGCGCTCCTTGCCCGTAACCCCCGAGATGCGCAGCATGTCCGAGTCGAGGCCGGGGAAGAGTTCCGCCTCGACGCTCACCCCGTGATCGACGTCGTCGGGTACCCACCAGGTGGGCGGGGTGTGTACGTGGTGCCGGTGGGCGCCGGGGGCGTAGGAGGTGGCGGACAGGCCGAGCACCACGCGCTTGTGGCCGCTGTGGGCGAGTGCGGTGATCTGGCCGAGCGTGGTCACATAGGTATGCGGGTCGCCGCCGAAGGCGGAGACACTCAGTCGTGTGTCCTCAGGTGTTCCTGGGCGGACGTCCTCGGTGAAGGCGAACATGAGCCGGCCTTGCGGCCCGTGCGGGATCGCGCGCCAGGCGCTGAAGGGGCCCAGGACGTCGGCGATGTCGCGTGCCGCTTCCACGCCCGCGAGCTTCAGCTGCTGGGCGTTGTGGACGAAGCGGTAGAGCAGTCGGCGCAGCGGTTCCAGAAAGGCCCGGCGTAGCATGCGGTCGATCACGTCTGCTCTGACCTGCTGGTTGGGCACCCAGCGGCTGAGCAGCTTCTCCAGTTCCCTGCGGATATGGCTGAAGGAGCCGGCGGGCTCTTCCGGGTCGGTCACTGCGCGCAGCAGGTGAGCGGTCTGGCGTAGGTGCTCGGGCAGTGACTCCACGGTGACCTTGCGCTCGTAGAGATCGGCGAACTGTTTCCGCTCGGCCGGGTCGGGCGAGAAGGCACGTTCTTCCGTGGTGATCAGTGCCTCGTCATTGGCCAGGTGAGCACGCAGCTGGGTGCTGAGCCAGCCGTCCCAGCGTTGAGGGATGATCCACCGTTTATCCCTATCGGGGCGTGTGGTCCGCTTCTTGCCTCCGGTCTTCTTCTGCTTGCGCAGGGAGGGTGCGAGCGTTCCGTGCGCGAGGTGTCCGGCATAGCTTTCAGCGAGCCATCGGGTCCGCATGAGGGTATTGCGCATGCTCTCATCCAGCGCGGGGCGGATACGCCCGAACGCCTGGATGAACTGGCTGTCCAAGGTGAGCAGCGGGCGTTGGTCCTGACGGTTTCCCCAGGCCAGGGTCATTCCTCGCCCCGCCCGGCCGAGGACGAAGGACTGAAATCCGTCCACCTCGTCGATGGCGGTGAACTGGCAGCGGCGCGCGATGAGTTCTTCCACCGGCATCCGCTCGACGACCCCACCGCCCTCCACCCGGACGGGGATGTGCAGGTGCCCCTGGTAGAAATTCGCGTGGGTGGTGACGATGATCTGCGCGCTGCACGCCTGACGGGCGAGGCGGAACTTTCCGCAGCTGTGACGGAACGGGCAGGCATATGGTCCTCGCCTCGCTACCTGCCGCCTGCCCTGCCCTGGCACCGGTGACGGGCCATGCGGCACGAGGCCCTCGCAGTGCTCGTGCCCGGGCACCCACGCGTCCACCTCCTCGTCCATGGTCGCGGTGGCCGGCAGCGCGCATCCGTAACCCAGCCGATCTGCCGCCCATTCGACGAACTCGCGGTCCCTCGATTCCGCGGCGACCTGCTCTAGGGCCGCCATCGTGCTGTTGGGTGACATCAGCGGCACGACCAGGCGGTCGGGGTGCTTCACTCCGCGGGCGCGTAGATCGGCTTCGATTCCGTGTGCCATCCTCAGCGCGGCGATCGTCGTGGGCACCACCAAGGCCAGCGAGATCTGCTCTGGCACAGCCCACGATCCGAGGCTGCGCATGAGCACGCTCTTGCCGAAGCCGGTGGGGGCCTGCAGCACCTGGAGGTTTCCCGCACGCAGCCGCAGGACGTCGCGCACCGGCTGGTTCTTGCCCGTGCGCAGCTGACGGAACAACGGGTCCAGGGACTGGGTGCGGAAGGTCTGGCCGGCGTCCTGGTCGAGGTCGGCGTTGAGTTGGAGGAAGTCGCGGATCTTGACCGTGATGTCGTCCGCGGCCGGAGATGTACGCACCGTCGGCCATGCGGCGTCCGGGGCCGCATGGTGCTCCTCGAGCGTGTAGTGAGCCTGTACCGCCCAGGTGTGGTCGTGCCCGGCGACCGGGACGCGCAGCGTGGTCACGTAGCTTCCCGGTTCAGCTGCCGGCATCGGGCGGCTGTTTTCCGCACGGAGTCGTTCGATCTCGTCGAGCAGCAGGTCGGCCAGTTCACGGGGAGGCATGCCGTGCCGGGCTGCCAGCTGACCGGACTCCTGCAGGACGTACTCGCTGACTGCTCCGGTGGCCAGGAAGCGCTCGGCGTCGGTGCGCAGTGACTCCTCGTTGCTCAGCCTGTTGGGCCTCTGCCGCAGCATCCGGCCGATGCGCTGCTGGTCATCGTCGGTCAGACCGGCATACTCGGTCCAGGCGTCGTAGCTTCCGCTCAGCAGGTAGCAGACACGCTCAAGGTCCGTACCGGTGCCGCCGTCAGCCGTGCGGAGCGGGAAGTGCGCCTGGGCTACCGCGCAGGCGCACGCGATGATCTTCGGCAGTAGACGGCGGTCGAGTGCGGTTTGGGTGTCGTCATCCAGCATCTGTCGCATCACCGGCGTCTGGCCTTCCTGATCTGGGACTTGGCCCGCGCGATGACCTCGCTGGCCAAGAGCACCTCCAAGTTGGGCAGAAGGTCAGCCAGTTCGTCGCGCTGTGTTTCCCCTCGGTAGTCGGGGATGACGATCGTCCGGGCCGCCGGTGGCTTCCGGCGCAGCTTGTCGGCCAGCGATACCGCGGACTCGTAGTCCTTCAGGTCGATCGCCGTCATCCAGCCAGTCGCGGGAACCTGAATCAACAGGTCATACCTGTCCTTGTGAGGCCAGATCTCCACATGCAGCCCGTGGGGCCGCATCGCCTCCAGCCGATCGAAGAGATAGATCTCGCACACGCCCGGGACGACGATGTGGCGCCACACCGCCGTCTCCACGCACACACTCCGGTCCGGACCGTCCGCCTGGAAACAGCGGGCTGCCGGCTGCCGCGGCACATCCCCGTCCCGGGGCTGCAGGAGCGGGCGCCCCTTGGAGGAGCTACCGCGGACGTAATACACCGCGTTGTGCAACGGAAAACGGCAGCGCACCTCCATGCCGTCCACGTGCATGGGCCACCGGCACACCGGGCACGGCCACCAGACGCGGCCCTGGAAGACCTGGTCCGCCGGGATCGGCAGGTACCTCACCGACTTGCGCATGCCCACCGCTTCGCCGAACAACTTCGCCAACTGACGCTCTCCACCGGCTGGTTGCCTGATGACGAACGCGCGATGCGCCGTGTACTCGGCGTCGGTAGCACCGTCGTTGATGCGGCGGAAGGCTTCGTTCTCCACGAGCTCGGCGTGCATCCACGCCCACTTCGGCAGCCAGCCCCGGCCCGGATCCACCCCACCGCTGAGCAGCTCGACGACGTCCTCGCAGCCCACGCCGTAGACATCGTCGGAGAGACGGCCATCCTCCAAGACCACCAGCCGGCCTTCGGGCGCCCCCTCGAAGATCTCCGGGGCGATGCATTCAAGCCGCTGGTGAAGAGCCTCCACGAGCGCGGACGGTGTGGCGGGTCCGCGCCCCGGCCCGCAGACGGACATGACCACGCCCGTCATACGGGCGATCTCACGGCGGGCGGCCGGCTCCTCGTACCGGCAGGTATGGGCATACCCGGCCCTCACGGCGGCACTGGTCAAAACACGGCGGCGGTACAACACGGCATCGGATGGCAGCATTGCCATCAGACCTCCATCTCACTTCATTAAGTGACCTCGATAGAGCTGTCTGTGACGGCAGAGCATGCCAGACGCCTCCCCCACTTCCACAGGCGTCGCGGAGTGGCGTGGCGGGCCACTTTGGCATGTGACCAGCGGGAACAACGCGCAATAGGGCGTGAACAATGGCCCACACATTCACCCGTTCAAGGGAATGCGCGGCAATTCGGGCGAGGCCATACTGCACCTGCTAAGCAACGGGACCACCTGCGACCTTCGGACGCGAGCGGGTGATTGCTACGTGGCGTAACGCGCACCGCGCAGGGAACTCGGGGCCGTACCGGCGGCGCCCCACAGCTGTGTCAGCAGCCCAACTTCCGCCACACGGCAGCGCTCAGCGCATGCATCGAGTAAACGTCGCTACGCGTACTGCCCCAGCAGCGCTTCGATGCGCTGGTTGGCGATCGCCTGCCGCCCGTACAGGCACTTGGCGTAGCGGGTCAGAAGCACTTCGACGCTGTTGCCAGCTCTTTCGGCGACCTCGGTGGGGTCGACGCCGGCATTGAGCCAGGTCGACAGGGCAGAGTGGCGCAGGTCGTAGGGGCGGCCCGCGAGCGGCGAGTCCACCAGATCGGGCGGGAGAGCCAGCTCGCGCGCTTCGTGCCAGACGCGGTCGTAAGTGCCGGAGGCGACGATGCCGCCCCGTTCGTTGAAGAACAGGCGCCCGTCGTCTGCTGTGCCGAAGGTCTCGACGCTCTCCCGCCACAAGCCCACCAGCTCCGGCGGCAGCGGCACCACCCGCGTTTCGTCCACCGGGCGGTTCTTGAGCCCCCGCTCATCATGGACTCTTCCGGTGTCCGTCCACTTCTTACCCGCCTGCGGCAGCGAGCGGTGCAAGGTGACCCGCCCCCAGCCCTCCAGGGGTAGGACACAGTCCGGCAGGGCCACCGCGACCGCTTCCGCGGGCCGCAGCCCGGCGTAGTACATGCCGGCGAACACCCCGACGAGGCGCCGACCGCGCGCCCGCCGGTAGCCGCCGACATAGGAGGCGGCGCATATCAACGAACGGGCTTGGACGGGGTTGGCCACCACTCTGGGGTCGACCTGCTGGACGGTCTCGGCCGCACGCCAGTTGATCGAGGCGAGCGGGTCTGCAGGGAGCTTGCGCTGCTCGACGGCGTAGCGCAGCGCGTTGACCAGGACCTTGTGCTTGTGCCGCTGGGTCTCGGCCGCCGCTGGCAAGCCGTCCTGTTTGAGTCGGAGGGACTGGAGCACCGCCCGCAACACCGCAGGGTCCAGCAGGTCGGACAGGGGGCGCGAGGCGCCCGCAACCCAGCGCAGCGCCAGCCGGACATCATTCGGCATCCCGCCTGGCTCCGGCCCGGCCACGACGAACGCCCAGCCCCGCAACGCACGCCGCAGCAACGGATCACTCGGCCGCCCCCGGACATCCCGGAGCATCGACAGCGTGATCGCGCACAGCGCGTCATTGGTCTCGTCCCTGGTCTTCGCCGCGATCAGCGGCCAGCGCATCTCCATGTACTCCAAGGCAAAGGCGTACCAGCTCAGACTGCCACGGTGGTCACCAACCCCCTACGGCCTGTGCCAGCGCGACCCTGCTCCACAGCGGCTGCTTCCCGGGCGGCCCGGACGAACGCGGCGCCGAGCTCATCGACCAGCGCCCGCACCTCCATCGCACCGGCTACGACACGCTGATCTCCCCGCCGCATGACAGCGCCCACGCTTCCCTCGCGGTTCCGCCTGGGAACGCCGTACCCCCGTACAAACGGACTTCTCATGACGTCCACCACCCTTCTGTGCAGATGAACGCCTCACGCCCGCCAAGGCATAACGTCCAGGACAATGCGCTCTCGGGCCAGCCGGGAGGATGCGAGGTAGGATCAGTGGCATGAGCGAGCCCACCGGCAAGTATTCGATCACTATGCCGCGCGACATCGCGGAAGCCGCCCGCGCCCGCAGCGGGCCCTCGGGCCTATCCGCCTACGTCGCCGCCGCCGTAGCCCGACAGATCGAACGCGACAACCTCAACGAACTCATCGCGGTCGCCGAGGCCGAACACGGCCCCGTCACCGATGAGGAAATCCAGGCGCTGCGCGAGCAGCTCCAGCAAGCCCGCCGGGAGCAGCCACATGACGGAGCCGACACCGCGTGACCCGCTCCCCCGCCGTGCCCGGCGGCACTCTGGTTCTCGACAGCGAGGGACTGGCCAAGGCGGTCCTGCGTGACCGGACGGTCACCGGATGGCTCGCCCTGTCCCGCGCCGACGACATGCGGGTCATCACCTCTGCCGCCACCCTCGTAGAAGTCGTCCACCCCCGCATCAACCGCCCCGCCCTGGAGTGGGCTCTCTCCCGCATCGTCGTCGAGCCGGTCACCGAGCCCCTCGCACGCCAGGCCGCCGCTCTCCTCACCGACGCCGGCCTCCACGGCCACAAATACGCCATCGACGCCATGCTCAGCGCTACCGCTCTTGCCGCCCCCGGACCTGTCACGGTGCTCACCTCGGACCCAGAGGACCTCGCCGCGCTGGGCGGCGGACGCTTCACCGTCATCAAGATCTGACCGTCAGCCTCCGCGTCTTCGCCGCCCCGACCGCACGCCACGTCAGCCTGATCGCCGACCATCACGCAGGCATACGGCCGCCCGGGAAGACCGATTCGTCGATCTTGCTGCACGCCGTACCTGCCCTGGTCCGGGACGGCGATCGGGGTCACTGACGTACCGGCCTCTCGGCTCAATGTCTCGCCTCATCCCCCCTTCTCTGACTACGCCCGGTGAGGTGCTGACGACGGAGCGGAGAGCCGTTCGCCAGCCACTACTCTTAGAGCCCTGTGTCACCCCATATACGGAAGTGGAGTCCGGCTGTGGCCGAGCGGGAAGCGACCGAGCAGCTGTCTCTGCTGCCAGACGCGACAAGGGCGCTCACACTCAGTGAGCTGGAGTCGCATCTACTCGGTGCCGCCCATCTCCTGCGGGGGCTGGTAGACCAAGCGGACTTCAAGAGCTACATCTTCCCGCTGCTCTTCTACAAGCGCCTGTGCGATGTCTACAGCGAGGAGTTCGACGACGCTCTCGCGCATTCCGACGGGGACCGCGACTTCGCGGCCAAGGCTGATCAGCATCGTTTCGTCATCCCGGAAGGCCATCGCTGGGATGATGTCGTAGCGGCGCCCGATGAGAAGCTCGGCCGTGCCCTCACGGACGCGCTCCGCGCGATCGAGAAGGCCAATCCGGACACCCTCGACGGCATCTTCGGTGACACGCCGTGGACCAACCGTGACCGCATCCCGCCCCACGTGCTGCGGGCACTTCTTGACCACTTCTCCGCACGCTTCCTCGGCGATGCGCATGCTGACGCCGATCTACTCGGTCAGGCGTACGAGTACCTGATCAAGAAGTTCGCGGACCTGTCCAACAAGAAGGCCGGCGAGTTCTACACGCCGCGCGCCGTGGTCGAGCTGCTGGTGAACATCCTCGCCCCGGAGCCGGGCGAGACGGTGTACGACCCGGCGTGTGGCACCGGTGGCATGCTGATCGAGGTCACCCACCACTTCGCCCGGAAGGGAGTGGCTCCCCAACTGCTGTGGGGCAGGGTCTTCGGCCAGGAGAAGAACCTCACGACCTCGGGCATCGCCCGCATGAACCTCATTCTGCACGGGATCGAGGACTTCCAGGTGGCGCGTGGAGACACCTTGCGCGACCCACGGTTCTTCGCGGACGGGGGTCTGCGGACGTTTGACTGCGTGATCGCGAATCCGCCGTTCTCGCTGGCCGCATGGGGCGAGAAAGAATGGGCCAGGGACCCTTATGGACGTGGTGAGACCGGGGTGCCGCCGCGCAGCACGGCTGACTGGGCATGGGTCCAGCACATGCTCGCCTCGATGCGGCCCGGCACCGGTAGAGCGGTTGTCGTCCTGCCGCAGGGCATTCTCTTCCGGGACGGCACCGAAGCCAGAATCCGCGAAAAGATCATCAAATCGGACGCGATCGAGGCCGTCATCGGACTGGGGGAACGCCTTTTCTACGGCGCCCAGCTGGCCGCTTGTGTCCTCGTGCTGCGCGCGCAGAAACCGGAGGAGCGACGACGGAAGATCCTCTTTATCGATGCCTCCGACCAGCTGCGCAAGGGGCGCAATCAGAACATGCTGGAGGCCGAGCACACCTCCCGCATCCACGGCTGGTACCGCTCCTTCGCGGACATCGAGGGGCGCAGCCGAGTAGTGGACCTCCCGGAGATCGAGAGGAACGGCGGCAGCCTCAACATCCCGCTGTACGTCGGGAAGGACCGCGCGGCCGAGTTGCCGCCACTGAGCGAGGCCGTCGCGGCCCTGGAAAGCGCCTTGACGGACGCGGCGGTGGCCGAGAATGAACTACGCGGCCTACTCAAGGAATGGAGACTCCTCGGATGAGCGGCGCCAGGAGCGCGGCGGATGTCCTGCCCGGTACGGATGTGGCAGCGGGGCAGTTGGACCAGCGGGCGCTGGAGAACTACCTATGGGGAGCTGCTGTCCGGCTGCGAGGGCTCATCGACGCGGGCGACTACAAGCAGTTCATCTTCCCGCTGCTCTTCTTCAAGCGGATCTGTGACGTGCACGACGAGGAGCGCGAGCAGGCCCTGGCCGTGTACGACGGGGACACGGAGCTTGCGGCGAAGGAGGAGAACTACCAGTTCCAGATCCCCGACGGTCACCACTGGGCAGACGTCCGGGAAGCCCGTTCCGGGCTCGGCTCAGCGCTCGCCCAGGCCATGAAGGCGATCGAGAAGGCCAACCCGGATCAGCTCTCGGGGGTCTTCGGTGATGCGCAGTGGACGAACACCGAGCGACTCTCTGACGCCACGCTTCGTGATCTGTTGGAGCATTTCTCCACCCAGGTACTCTCCCTGACTCGGGTTCCCGAGGACGAGCTCGGCCGAGGCTACGAGTACCTGATTAAGAAGTTCGCCGACGACTCCGGTCACACGGCCCAGGAGTTCTACACCAACCGGACACTGGTGCGGCTCATGACCCGGATGCTGGAACCGGAGCCCGGAGAGACGGTTTACGACCCCACCTGCGGCACGGGCGGCATGCTGGTCACTGCGGCAGCCGAGCTAAAGCAGCAGGGGAAGGACCATCGGCAACTCCAACTGTACGGGCAGGAGTTCAACGTGATGACCTCCTCGATCGCCCGCATGAACCTCTACTTGCACGGCATCGAGAACTTCCGCATTGAGCGCGGGGACACACTCGCCGAACCACTCTTCTTCGAAGGCGATCAGCTGCGTCGCTTCGACGTGGTACTCGCCAACCCTCCGTATTCGATCAAGCAGTGGAACCGCCCGCTCTTCGCCAAGGATCCCTACCAGCGCAACATGTGGGGCGTGCCTCCCCAGGGAAGAGCGGACTACGCGTTCTTCCAGCACATCGCCGCCTCACTCGCCCCTCAGACGGGCCGGTGCGCCATCCTCTTCCCCCATGGCGTGCTCTTCCGGGAGGAGGAGCGGGCCATGCGGGAGAAGCTGATCGAATCCGATCTCCTGGAGTGTGTGCTGGGACTGGGTCCCGGACTCTTCTACAACTCTCCGATGGAGGCGTGCGTGGTGGTGCTACGCACCCAGAAGCGGCCGGGCCGGGAGGGGAAGGTCCTCTTCATCAACGCGGCGCACTTGTTCGAGCGGGTGCGAGGCCAGTCGTTCCTGAGCGAGGAGCACATCGCGGAGATTCTGGCCGCGTACCGCGAGTGCCAGAACATCGACGGCTTTTCGCGGGACATGGACAGAGACACACTGCTTAGCAGAGGAGCCGACCTCGCAATAAGCCGCATCGTCGGTGCCCCGTCATCAGACGGCGCAAGTCACGGAGAGGTGCCCCTGCGGCAGGCGCTTGAGGAATGGGACGTACACACCGGCGACAAGACTCGTCACGTGACCCAGCTGATCACAAAGCTGAAGGGAGGGGAATGAACATGCAGCAAGAGGCTTGGCGCACGGTGCGATTCGGATCGCTGGTCCGGCAGGTGAAGGAAACGACAGATCCGATGGCAGATGGATTGGAGCGATTTGTAGCCGGTGAGCACATGGACTCCCGGCAGCTACACATCAGCCGTTGGGGAGAAGTGAAGGGGAGCTCCCTCGGACCTGCGTTCCACCGCAGGTTCCGTCCCGGTCAGGTACTCTACGGGTCCCGGCGGACATATCTTCGCAAAGTATCCTACGCGGAATTCGACGGTGTATGCGCGAACACGACATTCGTGGTGGAAAGCGCAGAGCCGGGTGAGCTCCTCCCCGACTTTCTACCCTTTGTGATGACGGCGGACCCTTTCCACCGGCACTCCGAGTCCTGGTCACGGGGATCGGTGAACCCCTATGTGAACTGGCCTGATATCGCGAAGTACGAGTTCCCTCTTCCGCCGCTGTCCGCACAGCGGCGGATCGCTGACCTCTTGTGGTCGTTCGAGCGCGCCGCGCGGGCGAAGGCGGCCGCTCTGGAGGCCGCCCAGCAGGCAGAGCTTGCGGCGCTGGCGGAGCTGTACGACGAGCCGGAGTGGCCAGTGCGACGGGTGGACGAGGCGGGAGAAGTGCAGCTAGGTATGAAGCGTGAGCCCAAGGTGCACGAGGGTACGGACCTGCGTCCTTATCTCCGCGTAGCGAATGTCGGGGATGACGAGCTGTTTCTAGACGACGTGCTGGAGATGAACTTTCCTCCCACCGCTTTTGCCAAGTACGCGCTGCGGCCGAAGGACGTGCTGCTTAACGAAGGGCAGAGCCTTGAGTACGTAGGCCGGGCAGCGATGTACCGCGGGGAGATCGATGATTGTTGTTTCCAGATGACGCTGCTGCGCTTCCGCGCGGGCAGTGACGTGCTGCCGGAGTTCGCTCTCGGTTGGTTCCGCCGCTGTCAGCGCCTTGGGGCATTCGCCCGGGTCGCCAAGCGCACCACCTCCATGGCCCACCTCCCCGCCGGCCTCCTCTCAGCACAGCCGATCCCCGTCCCGCCGCTCTCCGTCCAGCGGCGTGTCGTAGAGCGGCTCGAAGCCGCTCGCGAACTGCGCACCACCCTCAGCGAGGACCTCACCCAGACGCGTAACCTGATGCAACGCACACTGAACGTGCTGTTGCAGGGCCCAGACGCCTCAGCAGACGCGGCGACGGCGGCATAGGCCGGCACGGCAGCGGGTGGATCATGGGGCGAGGGACGACTGACGGTGAGTGAGGGGCGGGGGATGTTCAAGGAGAAGGACACGGTCCAGGCGTTCGTAACTGACCGACTCACCGCCCTTCCGGATCTCGCGTGGGTCCGTCGGTGGGCGCAGCTGGACCGGACTGATCAGGATGTCCTCGTCGAGCCCGAGGTGCGCGACGCGTTGGTCCGTCTCAACCCGGCCATCTCCGCTGACCCCGAGCTCGCCGACGAGGTGCTCTACCGGCTCACCGGGCTGATCCGTTCGGCACGTGGTGAAGGCGTGGTCAAGGCTAACGAGGACTTCCGGTCCTGGTTGCTCGGAGAGCGCACAATGCCCTTCGGGCAGGACCACGAGCATGTCACTGTCCATCTGGTCGACTTCGACGATCCCACCCGCAACCGCTACCACCTCAGCACGGAAGTCACGTTCTGCCGCGGTGCGACCCGGCGCCGTTTCGACCACGTGCTGTGGGTCAACGGGATTCCTTTGGTTGTGGGTGAGGCGAAATCCGCAACACGCTCGGGCATCACCTGGGCTGACGGGGCGCTCCAGGTTGATGGCTACCAGAACGACGTACCGGAGTTCTTCGTCCCTAATGCCTTGTGTTTTGCCACCGATGGGCGGGACCTGCGCTACGGAAGCCTCGGGCTGCCGCTTGACCTGTGGAGCCCGTGGTGGTCCCCGGGGCTGCGCGGGGAGCATCCCGATTCCGGGCCCGAGTACCTACGCCAAGCCGTCGACGGTCTGCTGAATCCGACGACAGTTCTCGACATCATCCGGAACTTCACGGTCTACAGCACTGATGACCGTCACCGGAAGATCAAGAACATCTGCCGCTACCAGCAGTACGAGGCCGGCAGGCGGATGGCCGACCGTGCCGCTGCCGCAGTGCACAACGCGGACGCGCCGCGGAAGGGTCTGGTGTGGCACTTCCAGGGCTCCGGCAAATCCCTGCTGATGGTGTTCACGGCTCAGGCGCTGCGCACCGACCCGCGCACCGGGGCTCCCACGGTGCTGATAGTCGTGGACCGGCTGGATCTCGATACTCAGATCACCTCCACCTTCGGCGCCTCGGACATCCCGAACGTGGTCACGGCGGGCTCCGGCGATGATCTCGGGGAAATGCTCGCGACAGGCCAGCGGAAGATCATCGTCACCACTGTGCACAAGTTCAAGAATCTGGACCGGATCTTGTCCGCACGCCGTGACATCGTCTGCCTGGTCGATGAGGCACACCGCACCCAGGACCGGGATCTGGGGCAGAAGATGCGCCAGGCTCTGCCCGGTGCGGTTTTCTTCGGTCTGACCGGCACCCCTATTAATCGAAGCGACGTCAATACTTTCAGGACGTTCGGCTGCGAGGAGGACGAAGGCCGCTACCTCTCGCGGTACACCCAGGCCGACTCCCTTCGCGACGGGACCACACTCCCGCTGCACTTCGAACCGCGTGACGCGCGTTTCCGGATCGACGGCGAGGTCCTCGACGCCGAGTTCGAGAAACTCGCAGAGCGACTTTCCCCTCGTGAGAAGGCCGCCATGGCCAACCGTGCCGCGCGCATGGGGGCGCTGATCAAGGCTCCCGAGCGCATTCGCATGGTGTGTGAGGACATCGCGCGGCACTTCCGGGAGAAGGTGGAGCCCGAGGGCTTCAAGGCACAGGTCGTTGTCTTCGATCAGGAGGCATGTGTCCTTTACAAGGAGCACCTGGACGCGCTGCTGGGACCGGAGACCAGCGAGGTCGTCATGTCCACCCAGGGGCAGTCGAAGGAAATCCAGGAGCGTTTCGGGAGAGATAAGGACGAAGAGGCGGCACTGCTGGATCGCTTCCGTGACCCGGAAGACCCGCTGAAGATCCTTGTCGTGACGGCCAAGCTGCTCACCGGCTTCGACGCCCCGATCGCCCAGACGATGTACCTGGACAAGGTCATGCGCGACCACACCCTCCTCCAGGCCGTCTGCCGGGTGAACCGCCCCTACCGGCGTCCGGGCAGCGAACAGCCGAAGTCGCACGGTTTGATCGTGGATTACCTCGGTGTTTTCGCCCGCCTCGGACAGGCGATGCGCTTCGACGAGCGAGCCGTCGAGCGTGCGGTGACCAACATCGAGGGGCTGTGGGAAGAGTTCCCCGGGGCCCTGCGCGCGTGCGTGAACTTCTTCCCGGGGGTGGATCGTGCCGAGGACGGCTACGAAGCGCTGTTCGCGGCGCAGGACAAGCTGCCCGATGCCGGGACCCGACAGGCGTTCGCGGAGGCGTTCGCCCGGCTGGCCCGGTTGTGGGAAGCACTAGCCCCGGACCCGCGGCTGAGCCAGCACGTTGACGACTACCGCTGGCTTGCGAAGGTTCACCAGTCCGTGCGCCCCAGTCATGCCACAAGCCCTTTGCTGTGGCGGGTGCTCGGTCCCAAGACGCGTGAGTTGGTCAACGCCCACATCCACACGGACGTGCCACCCGAACCGCTGGAGACGCTCGTCATCGATGCCAGGATGGCCGAATATCTACAGAGCGTCCCTGAGCGGGGTATCCGGCAGCTTCAGCCCCGGCTTCAGGACCGGCTCGGCAAGCGCCGTGGTGAGCCGCGCTTCGACTCCTTGGCGCAGAAGCTGGAGCGGCTGCGTGAGCAGTACGAGGCTGGTCAGCTGGTGAGCCGGGAGTATCTCTACCAGCTGCTGGACCTCGCAGAGCAAACGGCGCGGGCAGAGGCTGAGGAGAAGCAGCAGGACCCCAGGGAACAAGGCAAGTACGCTCTCACCCGACTGTTCGAGTCATCCCGCCCCGAGGGCACACCCATAGCGGTCACGAAGCTCGTCGAGGAGATCGACAGCATCGTCGAGGCGGTGCGGTTCCCGGGGTGGCAGCACACCGCGGGCGGCGAGCGCGAGGTGAAGAAGGCGCTGCGCCGCACGCTTGTCCGCTACCAGCTACAGCGGGACGAAGAGCTGTTCCAGAAGGCGTACGACTACATCCGGCAGTACTACTGAGGCGGCCCTCGGACCATGACCCACCGGATGTCAGTGCTCGGCCCTATCGTGCCATCAGGTACGGGCTTCAACCGCGCCCGCCAGGCCACCACCCATCCCAGGCGTGAGAGGAGGCGACCGTCATGACCCCGGCTCACGACCTGCGTGCGTCAGCGACGCGGCCCACTGTCGTGACCGTGCGCGAGGCGCTCGCCCAGCTCCGCGACGGAAGGCTGCGCCAAGCGTCAGAGCCGTCCATCAGCGCAGAGTGGTCGGATCACCACAAGCACGTGCTCCTCGACTCCGTCCTGCGCGGCTGGCCCATCGGCACACTGCTCGTCGCCCGTGAGACGGACGGATCAAGAGTCTTGCTGGACGGACAACGACGCCTGGCGGCACTCGAGGAGTTCGTGCGCGGCGACCTGCTGCTCGACGGCAAACTCACACCCCCGGCCCGCGAGCTGCGAGAATCCGACGGTAAGACATATGGCGCTCTGCCCCAGGGGCTGCGCACCGCGATCGACGACTATCCGCTCGTGCTCTTGGAGCTCAACGAGCTGCCCCCCGCAGAGTTGCGTACGGCGGTGCTGCGCCTCAATCCTCAAGGCGGGCTGACCGAAGCGGGACGCATGCTCGTTGAGTCGGGCTCGTTCGGCGAGCAGGTCCGGGTCCTCGTGGCCGCCGCGGCCGACTGGGGCATGAGCGAGGAGCGCATTGGCTTCGGGAACGTTGGTCTGGCCTACGAGGACGTGATCAGCAGGGTATTGGTCGCTGTGGAAGCAGGCAGCGTCCAGGCCGCTGCGGTCGGCAGCGAGCAGCTGAACAATCGGCTGCGCTCTGCTGATGGAGTGGCCGAGGACACTCGAGACGAGGTGGCTGACGCTCTCAAGGGATTGCTGTCACTACCTGCACTCGACATGCCGGCAGTTCGCTTCACCAAACCGACTCTGCTGACGTGGACGCTGGTAATGGTCCATGCTCGGCGTGCCTTCGGGGCTGGCGCCGAGCACCATCTTGGGTATCTCCTTGAATGGCTGGAGCCCGAGCGCCGGAAGCGAGCTGCCGAACTCGGGCCGGGAGCAGCTCCTCCACTCAGGTCCGCTTTCCGTGAGCTGCCCTATGCTGCGTTGCTCGAGCGGTTCAACGAGGTAGCTGCGGTGGGCGCGCACACACCTGAGTCGACGGTGCTGCGGGACGCCATCGGCTGGCTCTTCCTTGTGGCGACAGGCGGCGCCCCGTCGCGCCGGCTCTCCCCCGTGCCTGACGTGCTGCGCATGTACGCGGCGCTGACCCGCGCCGGAGACGCACCGTTCACTGAGGACAGGATCGACCAAGTGCTGTGGGAAGACGGTGCCCTGAAGTCCTGGGGAGAGTGGCGTTGAGCCGGGACACAGAGGATGAGGAGGTCCTCCGCCGGGCCCAGATCAAGAATCATTACCGCCAACTGGCCAGTGGCCAAGTGCGTTCACCGCTGCGCAGGGTCGAGATCGACGGGCATGCGCACCTCGGCTCGCTGGTTGCTGAGATGGCGCCGGGTATCACACTCCTGTGTGGGGTCAGCGGCGCGGGCAAGACGCAATTCCTTCGAACACTTGCACGTCATCTGCGGCGTGAGGCTTCGTTGGACGGCGTACCACAACCCACTGCCGTGCGACTGATGGGCCAGTCCAGGCACCAGAAGAGCGATCGCAATAGACCGGTGACAGGCGACGTGGAACTGGCCGAGGCCAAGGCCCCCTGTGTGTACGTCGACACCGCACGGGAGTGCTTCGACGTACTGGCCCAAGTGAGCCGAGTGCCGGCACACGAACTTGAAAGCGAACGTGCCACAGCCGAGAAGGCTCCCCGCAGTGCTTGGTTCGACCAGGCTCTCAGCAGCATCATGGGGCGCCCCTACGACCTGGTCACTCACCAGGAGTTGGATCGCCGTTCCCCCACCTCCGGCGAGGCACCCACGTGGTTCTATTACGAGCTCGGGCGCCACGGCGACACCTACGGTCCTGAACAGATGAGTCTGGGTGAACTCGCCGCCTGTGTCATCCTGCGCGCCCTGCGCGGAGTGGCACGCGGGAGCATTGTCCTGCTGGACGAACCCGAGAACTTTCTCTCACCCCGTGCCCGCGAACGGCTGCTCGACATCATCGTCGCCCGTGCGGTCAAGATGGAGCTGTCAGTCGTCCTCGCCTCGCACTCGCCAGAGTTCGCGTATCTCTTGCCGAGTACCTCGCTGCGCACACTGGAGCGCGGGGTAGGCGGCACCGCCCAGGCGACCATCTCGGCAGGTGCCATTCCTGCTCAAGTCAGCCGGAAGCTGGGCATGGCTCCGCGGGCGGAGGCAGTGCTGCTGGTCGAGGACCGCTTCGCGCGGATGATGCTGGAGGAGCTGCTCCGCTGTCATCTGCCGGAGCTGGCCCCGCATCTGTGTGTGCAGGATGTGCGTGGCGCCGACACCGCCGTAACCATCGCCCGTGTCCTCGGTCCGACCGGACCGACTGTGCCGTTTCTCGGTGTACTGGACGGAGACACACGCTCGGAGCCAAGTCGCCAGGGAGAGTGGCTGGAGTACCTGCCGGGCAACCACGACCCCGAGGCAGTCGTCATGCAGATACTCCAGACACGCATGGGGGCAGCGGCAAAGGAAGTCGGCGTGACAGAGGATGTCCTGGGGCGTGCTCTCGAAGAAGCGCACGTGTGTAATATCCACGATCAGCCTGCCATCGTGAGTGAACACACGGGCGTGGACGAGGGGCGGCTGATCTCCTTCGCGGTGCGCAGACTGCGCTCTGTGCCGGATCTTCGCAAGGACACTGATCGACTCATAGAGCGGATTCGTACGCTTGTGACTACTGCGCCGTGAGAGAGATCCGCCTTTCTCGTCCTGACCGTATGCGCGGTGTCGGACTGGAGCCACCTCGCTCCTGGCGGTTGGTGAGTAGATCGCCAACTCGCTGCCCCGGGTGCCGGGCCGGCTCGACGTGAGCCCTGATCCGGTGCTGCCGCAGCAGCGCGTCCCGACCGAGACAACGGTCTACCCACCGCTCACCCATGCCGACGGTGGGCTGGGCAGTGTCCGGCTGGCTCAGCGACCGTCGACCTGTGCGGCCCCGACTGCGCGGTCTGTCCGTGGATGGCACGGGCAACCGGAAGCCGCTGCGCGCACAGGCACCTGAATAGGATCCACCCGTGGCCTTCATCGTGACACTCAGCGCACAAGAACTCGACGCGAATCTAGGCAAGTTCAGAATGGAGCAGAGGCTGACCAAGTCCCGCCCCAAAAGCCTGAACATCGATGCAGCACTTGATGGGCCGCCCATCGCGCTCTTGATCGGCGATGCACCTCCCCAGCCAGGCCAGGACCGATCACGGTGGCTCGCGTGGATAGGCATCGTTGCTCGCCACGGCACAGTAGGAGCAGTCGACAAGAGCATCACCGTCGATCCACTCAGGGAGTGCGCGCAAGCTGTTCCCCTGGACGGCCCTGACGGTATCCTGCGCCACGTACCAGTACCTCTGCGCCAGGAATTCGACAGCGCTTCACTGCCGGGCACCGTGGGGGCTTGCAGCAACGCCGTATGGCAATCGCTGGAGAGTGCGCTCCGCACAGCACGCCCCGGGCTCGGCCCCCTGCTTGACTGGCTGATCGCCCAAGCCGACCCACCTGTCTTCGGAAGCAGTCCGGCCGACCAGTCGTGGCAGGAGCAGCGCGATGCAACAGGAAGCCTGCTTCGCATCGCCGATTTTCCGCTCTCCGCCCTCGCCGCGTGGCGACGGCCGCCGTCAGAAGACGCTCCGTACACCGCTGGGCTGATTCCGGAGCCCGTGGAACACAGTCTCATTGACTACGACGTCCGCGTCGCCGGTGAGGCATTCGGGATGTTCAGTGAATGGCAACAAGGCACTGGGGTCCGGTGCGACATTCACGTGCTCCATGACGCATCGGGAAGACGACTCGAAGTGGTCAACGTCAACGCCACGCCGGTGGAATCGCGCCTGGGCACCGATATGCTCTATTTTCACGAGCCCACAAAGAGTTTCGTCTTCGTCCAGTACAAACGGCTCGATCCTGACACTCGCTCGATCTACGTAGACGAGCGTCTGAGGCGTCAGCTCGATCGGCTCGAAGAAACCGCCAGGTTGAGCAGAACTCCGACACAGCCGAGCGAATGGCGGCTCAGCAATGAGCCCTGTTTTCTGAAGCTTGCCTATTGGCCAAGGAATGCCGATAAACGTCCGACACAGGATCTCGCGCCGGGCATGTATCTGCCCGTCTCGTATGTACGGCTCCTCCTCGAGGACGACTGCACTCGCGGCAAGCGAGCGAACAGCACGGCCCGGATCCTCGGCTACGGCCAAGTCGAACGACATCTTACAAGTACCCAGTTCATCGACCTCGTCAAGCACGGCCTTGCCGGAACCGTCGGCACCACAAGGGAGCAGCTGCACGCACTGGTCAAGCAACGCGTGAACGCCGGCCACAGCGTCGTGATGGCCACGGAATCCAGCGAGGAGTCGGTCCGAGCCCGACAAGCCCGCATTCGGGACCGAGGCGCCAAGCGCAGGACCTACCTCCACCGCGCCTACAAACAGAAAGCTCAAGAGCCTCGCAGTGAGTGACAGGGCGCACACAGGCGAAATTGGACCATAAGGGGCATTTCATTTTCACGGGACATACGCGGGATCGCACCGCTGACGCCATGTCAGGTATCGCGCTGACCTGCGGAAACGCCTGGGAACTGTCCGGCCTCCGGAGCCGTGTGCGCAGGTTCGAATCCTGCCGGGGGCACTCGCCTAGCAACCACGAAGTTTTGTGGCTGACCAGGGCGGATGCCGACTTGAGAATGCGGGAGTCAGTCTCACTGACTCCCGCTTTTTCGTACTGTCGCTCACTGTTCGCGACACACCCCCGACACAAGCGTCGGACCGTGTCGCTCTTCTCCTCCAGCGCTTTAGCAATCTTCGCGTTGGCCGCTTCCTCGTGCCCGTCGATACAGCCGTGGTACCGGCGGTGGATCACCTCCGCCGAGTTGCCGACCCGGGGGGCCACTTCGGCCGATCGGGACGCCGGCGTTCAGCCATCGCGTGATGCAGGCGTGCCGCAGGTCGTACGGGCGCCCGGCCGACGGAGACTCGACGCGGTCCGGTGGCGGCGCGTACTCCCGCGCTTCCTCCTACACGCGCCAGTAGGTGGACGAGCCGACCACTCCCCCGTGCTCGTTACCAAAGACGCGCCCTTCCTTGGCTCTTCCGAACCTCTGCAGATGCTCCTGGAGGATCGCGACCTGGACGGGCGGGACGGGGACCGGACGGTCGGTGGAAGCCTCGCAGGCTTTGAGGCCGCGGCGATCGTGCCGCTCACCGGAGTCGGTCCACTCCGTGCCGGAGACGAGGCGCGTCTCCCGCAGCGTGAGAGTGCCCCAGCCTGTTCCGGCGGGTCCTGTCCGCGTTCGCGGGCACGATGCCCCATTGAAATGCCCGCCGCAGGTATTTGTCCCTGGGGACACTGTCCTCCTGCTTCACCAAGGCCACTGCTACGGCCGCGAGGCCGTCTGCCATGCCCTCGCGGGTCTTGGCTGTGCTCGTGCGCCACCGGCCGGCCCCTGTCGGCGAGCGCGGACGTGGTGAACGTGCCGCCATGCACCTGGCCACCGACCACCCAACGCAGACGGTAGGGACGAGACTTCCGGCCGGTCTTGGTGAACTTCCACAGCTTGATGTCGAAGGAGTACCCCTGGCGGGCCGATCCGCGGGACCGTCCGGCCGGAGTACCGCTGAACTACTGACCGTGGCCGGAGTGCACGTGACATCCCGTCGAGCGAGTCACGTCCCGGCTACCGAGCGCCGAGGAGAGGGAACTCTTCCGCGGTCCAGCACCTGTGCTGGCCGTAGAACGGAGCGATGCGCGCGACAGCAACCTCGGAAGCAGTGAGCACCTCGGTGAGCGGGAGAGCCTGCGCCTCGGAGCAAGACTCCGCCGACCCGCCATACGGGACGACGCTGTTCGCCCCCATGTTCCGAGAGCTGGCGAGGGTGAATGTCAACACCGCCGGGCATCGGAGACAGCCACGTTGACCTCCCGCACGTTACAACAGGCGTTGCGCCGCGCATTCGCCAACACACTTCGGTGGAACACAGGAGAGGCCTCAATGGCGACCACCCGCCCCGCCGGGAACGTGTCGCCAGGTCCGAGCCGCCGACTAAGCCAGCACGACACGTGAGGCTCCCACGCCCCGAACATGTAGATGTACCGCAGGGTGAGATCTCGCGTGTCAACAGCAACGTCCGTCCTGAACCGGGTCCGCGCGATACGCCGCTGGGGCCGATCACGGAGGTAGGAGTTGAGACACTTAGCGGCCAGCCAGGCCTTCCCCAGCGAGCCGGGACCACGCCGTACGTACTAACGACCTGCTGAGAACAGCAACCCTGCGGCACAGTTGCTCATCCGACACCTACCCAACTGGGTCCCGAGTGGCCTCTGGTGCTCCCTGACCAGCCCCGTCTCCCACCCTTCGATGGCTAAGGGGCCGAACAGCCCTGTCCTCCTGCTCCAGGGGGCAGGCCCAGCGTGCCCGTGGTCTCCGACGTCAGCCGACCGAAGGCTGCGGGGTGGCCGTAGCCTTCGTTCCGCCAGCGTCTGGTCCGCGTTCCTCCAAACCTTGCCGGGCGGGAGGCCGAGCCCTGGTCGGCTGAACATCGGGCCTTGAAGGGCTGGCCGGCCTGTGGGGTCCAGGCGTCTTAGGGGGTTTGGCCTGAGAACGATCGGCCTGAGGGGAGTGTGTCGCTGACCCTTTTGCGGACGGGGTAACAGACTGAGCGCCGCCGTCATGTCCGTTGTCGAATACGACTGCAATCCACTTGGCCCGCTTAGGCGGGTTATCCATCTGCCAGTGAACGTGCCATCGGCCACCCTCTCCGACATCTGCCATGGGGGATACCAACCAGGCAGCAGGCGTGGAGGCAGTACGCTTCCACTTACCCTTTTCAACTGAGCTGTTGATCATTCCAGAGGAAGGGCGGCCATCAGAATCCGGGTTGGCCGCCACCACATAAACACCCCAAAGCTTTGGGAGCCCTGTAACACGCCCAAAGAAATCCAGCTCCTTGGCAGGGGGAGACGAGCTCTTCTCAGTCCAGGAGGTAAAACTCAGCGATAAGCTCTCGGTCGGGACGAAGGGCATCTCCCCAGGACTGGAGGAGTGCCCCGAGGCACTGCGGGTACCCGTCGGTTCAGACTTTGACGGACCACTGTCGCCCGGAGCAGCGATCAGAGCCGCGATGACAGCGCCGACCAGAGTCACAAGTGCGGCCGCCAGCGTCTGCCATCGATACAAGCGTCCCGGGTTGCTGCCGTCCTCGCCCACTCGTCCCCCCGATCCGTGCGGCAGACGCAGGGTCCCTCCGTTCCGGACGCCGTGCAGACCTCTTCACGGCTCTCTCACGACCTCTGACCAAATCTCGCCAATCCATCCCAAGGCCACTGAAACAGTGGAGAGCAGTGGGATCAGGACGAACTTCCCAACCCTGTCTACTCGCGCGCGGCTCCTGGCCGTCTTCCATCAAGAGGCGCACCCGCTATGCCGGACCAACCGGATGCCGGGTCTTTTGTTGTTGTCGGCATCTTTTGGTGGTGCCCGGGGTAGGGTGCGTTCCCCTAGGGGCAGGTGTGATCCCGGAGTGGTCGCGGGGCTGCCAAGTTTTTCTGCAACACGCCTACTTGACGGTTACTCAGGGAAGCGGAGCGGATGAGATTTCGGCGGGGGGCGGGTCAGGGGCTCGATCTGCATCAGGCGCGGGACGATCTGCCGTTGCGGGCCGTGCTGGAGGACGCCGTCATGGGGCGGTGGGAAGGGCCGCGGGATCTCATCCGGGCCACCGGCGACGACTGGGACCGGCGGATCTTCCGGCTGCAGGTGCTGGCGCGGGCCGGGGCGGGGCTGCGGTTCGCCGACACGTGGGCGCGGGCCGAGCCGGGTTCCGGGGACGCCCTGGCGCTCCTCGCACACGTGCAGGCCGTGCGGTCGGTGATCAGCGGCGCCGGTGCCGGGCGGGCCGAGATGGAGCGGGCCTGGACGACCTGTCTGGCAGCCGCCGAGGCCGTGCCGGGCGACCCCTCCCCGTGGGTGGTGATGCTCGCCCTGATCCGGGTCCACGCCCCCGGCCGGAACGTGCTGGAGCAGGTGTGGGGCGAGGTCGTGCGGCGGGACCCGTACAACCGCGAAGCCCACCACGAGCTGCTCACCTACCTCTTCGCCCGGAACCACGGCTCGGGGGCGGAGATGTTCCACTGGGCGCAGGAGCGGGCCGACACCGCGCCCCGGGGGCTGCCGCTCGCCGTGCTGCCGCTGGTCGCGCTCGCCGAGTCGCACCGGCACCGGATGGAGACCGACCCGGCCGGCTACGGCCTGAGCGTCCACCCCTGGATCGACTGCCCCCACCTCGACCCGGTGCTGGAGCGCTGGTGGCGGCACCGCGGGCCGCAGCGCCACGCCCAGTTCGCCGACGACGCCAACTACCTCGCCCACGCCCTGGCCTTCGCCGGGCGGCACGCCGAGGCGCACGAGGTGTTCGACGCCATCGGCCCGTACGCCTCCGAAGTGCCCTGGTCCTACTGCGGCAACGCCCGCGAGCTCTTCCTGCGGCACCGGAAGTGGGCCCTCCGGGCCGTCCGGGAGGGGCGGATCCCCCGGCACCGGGCCTCTCGGTTCTGACAGAACTCGCGGTTCTGACGTTCGCCGGGTCTTCCTCGCGTTCTTCCATCGGTCCGCCCGTTTCCCCCACACGCACATTCCCTGACCGTTCCCACGAGAAAGAGAAGCGCGTGCCACTCGATCTTCCCGGCGGTCCCGCCGCCCCCGGCAGCTCCGGCGTCTCCGACGAGGAGCGCCTGCGCCAGCTCGGCTACACGCAGGTCCTCGCCCGCCACATGTCCGGCTTCGCCAACTTCGCCGTCTCGTTCACGATCATCTCCATCCTCTCCGGCTGTATGACGCTGTACGGGTTCGGCATGAAGACGGGCGGGCCGGCGATGCTCACCTGGGGCTGGATCGGTGTCGGGGCGATGTCCCTGTTCGTGGGGCTGGCCATGGCGGAGGTGTGCTCCTCGTACCCGACCTCGGCCGGCCTGTACTTCTGGGCGCACCGGATGGCCCCGGAGCGCTCGCGGGCGGCGTGGGCGTGGTTCACCGGCTGGTTCAACGTGCTCGGGCAGGTCGCGGCGACCGCCGGGATCGACTTCGGCGCGGCCTCGTTCCTCAACGCCTACCTGGACCTGCAGTTCGGCTTCGCGGCGACGCCCGGCCACACGATCGCGCTGTTCGGCGCGGTGCTCCTGCTGCACGCCGTCCTGAACACGTTCGGCGTGCGGCTGGTGGCGTTCCTGAACTCCGTGAGCGTGTGGTGGCACCTGCTGGGCGTGCTGCTGATCGTCGGCGTGCTGGCGCTCGTGCCGGACCGGCACCAGTCGACGTCGTTCGTCTTCACGCACTTCGCGAACGACACCGGCTGGGGATCGGGCCTCTACGTCGGGCTGCTCTCGCTCCTCGTCGCGCAGTACACGTTCACCGGCTTCGACGCCTCGGCCCACATGACGGAGGAGACGAACGACGCGGCGGTCGCGGGGCCGCGCGGCATCGTCCGGTCGATCTGGGCGTCCTGGATCGCCGGCTTCGTCCTGCTGGCCGGCCTGACGTACGCGATCCAGGACTGGGACGGTACGGCCGGCACGGCGACCGGCGTCCCGCCCGCGCAGATCTTCCTGGACGCGATCGGGCCGGCCGGCGGGAAGCTGCTGCTGCTCGTGGTGATCGTCGCGCAGCTGTTCTGCGGCATGGCGTCCGTGACGGCCAACTCGCGCATGATCTACGCGTTCTCGCGCGACGGTGCCCTGCCCTTCTCCCGCGTCTGGCACCGGATCAACCCGCAGACGCGCACGCCCACCAACGCCGTCTGGCTGGCCGCCGCTGGCGCGTTCGCCCTGGGCCTGCCGTACCTCGTCAACTCCACGGCCTACGCCGCCGTGACCTCGATCGCCACGATCGGGCTCTACCTCGCCTACGCGGCGCCGACCCTGCTGCGGCTGCGTCAGGGCGACGCCTTCGAGCGCGGGCCCTGGCACCTGGGCCGCTGGTCGAAGCCGGTCGGCGTGGTGGCCATCGGCTGGGTCGCCCTGATCACCGTGCTGTTCATGCTGCCGCAGGCGAGCCCCGTCACGGCCGACACCTTCAACTACGCCCCCGTGGCGGTCGCCGCCGTCCTGGGGTTCGCCGGTGTGTGGTGGCTCGCCTCGGCCCGCAGGTGGTTCCTCGTGCCGGATCACCCGCGCAACGCCGCCTCCCTCCCGGAGCCCGCCGGGCCGTCCCCGGCGAGCGACGTCTTCCGCTGGTAGCCGGCACGGACGGGAAGCCGTGCGCTCAGATCTTCGGGTAGCTGAACTTGTAGCCCTGCTCCTTGAACCACGGCAGCAGCCGCTCCAGCGCCGCCACCGTCTGGCTGCGGTTGCCGCCGCCGTCGTGGAAGAGCACCGTCGGGCCCTCCTTCATGCCCTTCTTCACCGTCTCGACGATGCGGTCGGTGCCGGGGTTCTGCCAGTCGTGGGTGTCGACGTTCCAGCCGAGCGGGCGCATGCCGTGCGACGCGGCGACCTCCCTGCTGTACGGGGTGAACGCGCCGCCCGGCGCCCGGTAGTAGAGCACCCGGGCGCCGGGCCCGGCCGCCTTCTCGATCGCCTTCCGGGCGTCGAGGACCTGCTGTTCCTGGTACGACTCGGGGCGCTTGTCCATGGCTGTGTTGTGGTCGGCGGAGTGGTCGCAGAGCCGGTGGCCGGCCGCGGCGACCTTCTTCACGAGGTCAGGGTACTCCCGGGCCCGCGACCCGATGATGCAGAACGTGGCCTTCGCGTCGTACTTCCCGAGCAGGTCGAGGACCTTCACCGTCCAGCCGGGCTCGGGTCCGTCGTCGATCGTGAGGTTGACCGTTTTTCCTTGGTCCTCGCTGTCGTGGGTGATCTCGGCGGATACCCGCGCCGGCGGAGTCGCCGCGCCCGGGGACGCCGCGCCGGGGGACCTCCCCGCCTCCCCGTCACCCCTGCCCTTGCCGTTTTTTCCGCTGCTGCTGGGACCCGCGCTCGATCCCGGGTCCTCCGTGGCCATGGCCACGCAACCGGTTGTCGTGGCGAAGAGCGCCACTGTCGCCACTGCCGCCGCCGATACGGCGACGAGGTGCCGGTTCCTCCGAGCGGCCGGTCGTGCCATGAGCGTCCCCTCCCTCGGTGTGCACCCGAAGACGTCCATACCGAAAGGAAGGTTCCCAAGCGGGTCCGAAGAAGGACATCACCGCTCAGGAGCGGCAAGTTCCTTGCACACCCTCACACTTCGCGTGCCCCCGCAGGCCCTTCCGCCCCGTCCGCGCCCTGCGCGATCGCCTCGGCGACCTCCCCCTTGCGCGCGGCCTCCTCCGCCGCGAAGCGCCGGGCATCCAGCTCCTCGGCGATCTCCTCGTCCCGGGCCATGAGCTGGTCCAGGTTCGCGTCGCCCAGCTCCAGCACGCCCAGGTCGACGTACGCGCGCTGCAGCCGCTCGCCCCACAGCCCGATGTCCTTGACGCAGGGCACGATGCGCGAGAACAGCAACTGCCGGAAGACCCGCAGGTATTCGGACTCCTCGCTGATCCTTATGGCCTCGTCGCGGGGGATGCCGAAGTCGGTCAGCACCACCTCGCCCCGCAGCCGGTCGCGCATCAGATAGCAGCCTTCGATGACGAACTCCTCGCGCTCGCGCAGCTCGGCGCGCGACAGCCCGCGGTAGTAGTCGCGCAGCGCCATGCGGCCGAAGGCGACGTGCCGGGCCTCGTCCTGCATGACGTAGGCGAGGATCTGCTTGGGCAGCGGCTTGTCCGTGATGTCGCGCAGCATGCCGAAGGCGGCGAGGGCCAGGCCCTCGATGAGCACCTGCATGCCGAGGTAGGGCATGTCCCAGCGGGAGTCGCGCAGGGTGTCGCCCAGCAGGGCCTGCAGATTGTCGTCAATGGGATAGACCAGGCCGATCTTCTCGTGGAGGAAGCGGCCGTAGAGCTCGGCGTGGCGGGCCTCGTCCATGGTCTGGGTGGCGGAGTAGAACTTGGCGTCCAGGTCCGGCACGGACTCCACGATGCGGGCGGCGCAGACCATGGCGCCCTGTTCGCCGTGGAGGAACTGGCTGAACTGCCAGGCCGAGTAGTTGCGCCGGATCTCGCCCTTGTCCTTGTCGCTCATCCGGTCCCAGTACGGGGTGCCGTACAGGGGACTGGTCTCGTCGGGCAGGCCGAGCGGATCGTACGGATCTACGGGCAGGGACCAGTCGATGCGCTTCTCGGCATCCCACTGCTTGTCCTTGCCCTTTTGGTAGAGGGACAGCAGGCGGTCGCGCCCTTCGTCGTACTCCCAGCTGAAGCGGGCTGCGCCGGTGGCCGGCACCGCCCAGCCCGGGTCGCCGGGGTCGTGTGCGTAGAGGTTCCGCGTCGCCATCGACGTCTCCCGTCCTCCGCCGGACTCGCCGGACCGCCGGACCCACCGGACTCGCCCGGCTCCCCGGACCTCCGGTCTCACCGGCCCCACTGGCAGGCTCACACGCCGGTTACCGCCGGGTCAATGATCCTTCATCAACTCACCCGAAAGGATTGACGTGCTTGCTGACAAGCAGTCTCATAAGGGTGTGACCCCAAGTAACCCTGTAGTCAGCCACCTTCGGGACGCCCTCGGTCCGCTCAAGGACCGCGAGCAGGTCGCCCTCCGGCTGCTGGAGTCCTCCGCCAGACACTCGTTCGACCCGGACACGGAACTGGACTGGGACGCACCACTGGCGGACGGCAAGTGGTTCTGGCCGCCCGAACTGGTGTCCCTCTACGGCACGCCCCTGTGGCGCACGATGTCCGAGGAGCAGCGCATCGAGCTCTCCCGGCACGAGGCCGCCTCGCTCGCCTCGCTCGGCATCTGGTTCGAACTCATCCTGATGCAGCTGCTGGTCCGGCATGTCTACGACAAGCCCGCCACCAGCGCGCACGTCCGCTACGCGCTCACCGAGATCGCCGACGAGTGCCGGCACTCGAAGATGTTCGCCCGGCTGATCGAGCGGGGCGGCGCTCCCGCGTACCCCGTGTCCCCCCTGCACCACAACCTCGCGCGCATCCTCAAGACGGTGTCCACCACGCCCGGTTCGTTCGCCTGCACGCTGCTCGGCGAGGAGATCCTCGACTACATGCAGCGCCTCACCTTCCCCGACGAGCGCGTGCAGCCGCTGGTCCGCGGCGTGACCCGCATCCACGTCGTGGAAGAGGCGCGCCACGTCCGGTACGCGCGCGAGGAGCTGCGCCGCCAGATGGTGCGCTGCCCGCGCTGGGAGGCGTCCCTGACCCGGCTCAGCTGCGGCGAGGCGGCCCGGGTCTTCTCCGTCGCCTTCGTCAACCCGGCCGTCTACACGAACGTGGGCCTGGACCGGCGCGAGGCCGTCGCCCAGGTGCGGGCGAGCGGGCACCGGCGCGAGGTGATGCAGACCGGCGCCAAGCGGCTCACGGACTTCCTGGACGACATCGGCGTGCTGCGGGGAGCGGGCCGCCGCCTGTGGCGCAGCTCGGGCCTGCTGGCCTGAGCGCGCCCCCGCCGCCGGGCGGCGCACCGCCGCCCCACCGCGCCGGGGCCCGTCCCTACCGCCGGGACTCGTCCGTACCACCGCCCCACGCCAGGTCCGTACCACCGGCGCCCCGCACCGCCCCGTTACCCTGCCCTGCATGAACGGCAGCGGAACCGCCCCGGCAGCACCCACTCCGTCCGCCCGGCCCGCCTACCGCAGACTCAGCGTCGAGGAACGCCGCACCCAGCTGATCTCCGCCGCCCTCGTCCTCTTCGCGCACCACGCGCCCGAGGACGTCTCCCTGGACGACGTGGCGGCGGCCGCCAAGGTGTCGAGGCCGCTCGTGTACCGCTACTTCCCCGGGGGCAAGCCCCAGCTGTACGAGACGGCGCTGCGCAGCGCCGCCGACGACCTGGAGCTGTGCTTCGCCGAGCCGCAGACCGGTCCCCTCACGGGCCGCCTGGCCGCCGCCCTCGACCGCTACCTGGCCTTCGTCGACGAGCACGACGCGGGGTTCGGCGCGCTCCTGCAGGGCGGCAGCGTCGCCGAGACCTCCCGCACGGGCGCCATCGTGGACGGCGTGCGGCGGGCGGCCGCCGCGCAGATCCTCAAGCACCTGCAGGTGCCGGAGCCCGGGCCCCGGCTGCGCATGATGGTCCGCACGTGGATCACGGCCGTGGAGGCGGCGTCGCTGATCTGGCTGGACGAGGGCAAGCAGCCGCCGGTGGGCGAGCTGCGCGACTGGCTGGTCGACCACTTCGTGGCGCTCCTCGCGGCCACGGCGGCGAGCGACCCGCAGACGGCCGAGGTCACCCGTGCGGCGCTGGCCCTGGAGGGTGCGGACGGGCCCGTGGGGCGGCTGGCCCGGCAGGTCATTCCGGTGGTGTCGGACGCGGCGCACCTGCTCTGACCGGCTACGCACACCGGACCGCCGGGCGGGCGTGACGGAGACTGGGGGCGTGAGAAGCGAGAATACGCCCTTCGAGGGCGGCCCCCTGGACGGGCGCGTACTGCCGGTACTGCTGGGACACACCGGGCACCCGCCGAAGGTCTACGAGGTCCCGGTGCCGGACGCGGACGGCGGGGCGCCGACGGTCCTCGTCTACCACCGGGTCCAGGCGGGCACGACGCGCCGGCTGGGGCTGCACAAGGGCTGGAAGTACGTGTACGACCCGGAGGGGCGCCGTCCGGACCGCGGCCTGAAGTGGCCGTGGACCAAGAGCTGACGTGGCCGTGGACCAAGAGCTGACGTGGCCGTGGACCAAGAGCTGAGGTGGCCGTGGACCAGGAGCTGACGCCGCCGGAGCGCCGCCGCCGTGCGCAAGGGCGCCTCCCGGCCGCATCCGGGGCACGCCGGTGCCGCCGCGCCGCCGGCCGGGTGACGTCCCGGCAACCAAGGAGTGAGCGGGTTAGGCGGATTCGCCCACAGCACTCCCATAAATAGGACCACACGTGGCACGATCCTCCCTGGGCAAAACGATCACGCCCCACACCGGAGGTGAGCTCGTGTCAGGACGGTTCGCGCGTTCTGTCTGCACGGCGGCGCTGATGGCCGGCGCCGCGTCGCTCGCACTGCCCCCGATCCCGGCGGCGGCCGCCCCCGCCGCCGGGAT
>NZ_JBPQTW010000052.1:0-34525 GCF_051386535.1 Streptomyces sp. URMC 127 | reverse complement strand
CGCCGGGCCTCCTCCTCCGGGGTGAACCGCTCGGGCCTGAACCGCTCGGGCTCGGGCCAGTGACGGGGGTTCATGTGGACGGCCCGGAACGGGTAGAAGACCGTCGTGCCGGCGGGGAGCTCGTAGCCGCCCAGGACGAGGGGCCCGGTCGTCTCCCGCGCGCCGTAGGGGCCGGGCGGGTACAGCCGCATCGTCTCCTTCAGGACCATCTCCAGATACGTGAGCCGCCGCAGGCCGGCGTATCCGGGCGCCGCCCGGTCGCCGAGCACGCGGTCGAGCTCCGCGGCGACGCGCGCGGCGGCCCCGGGGTGCCGGCCCAGCAGGTGCAGGGTCCACGACACGGCCACGCCGGTCGTGTGGTGGGCCGCCAGCATCGTCACCATGACGGTGTCCCGGATCCGTGCGGGGCTCTCACCGGCCTCGACGAGCGCCCCGATCAGATCGCTCCTGTCCGTACGGGTGCCTGAGCGGTGCGCCGCGACGACTTCGTCGACTGTCGCGCGCAGCCTCGCGAGGGCCTGCCGCGCCCGCTCGGCGCGCTCCTCCGGCGAGCCCGGTGCGGGCGCCCCGTAGAGCCGTCCCAGGTGCTCGGTGAGCACCTCCTCGAAGGCGGTGACGACACCGGCGGGGTCGGCGACCTCGCCGCCCAGCGCGTACGCGCAGATCATCCGCAGGGACAGCGCGGTGAGATCCTTCTGCAGCGCCACGGGTTCTCCCCGGCCCGCCTGCCCGGCCCAGCGGTCGGCGAGGCCCGTCGCCAGCTCGGTGAACCGCGCGAAGTGCCGCTCGTGGGAGGGGCGGCCCGCCAGCACCGACAGCAGCAGGCGCCGCCACGGGCCGTGCTCACCGGCCGGCATGACCTGCAGGTTTCCCGTCTCGAACAGCGGCTCCAGGAACGCGAAGAGCCGCTCCGGCCGCGCGTCGATGTGCGCCGTGGCCTCCAGCAGCACGGGGTCGGCGACCGAGACGGCCGTGCCCGCCTCCGCGCCCGGGAGCTGGAACCGCACGACGGGCCCGTACGCGGCGTGCAACTGCAGCTGGTAGGCGTGCAGACCGCCCGCCGCGGCGATGGCACCGAGGCCACCGTCCTCCTGGAGCGCGGGACCGGGGATGTTCATGGCGGATCCTCCTCGCCGTAGGCCGTGACCCGGGTGCCGGGCGCCAAGCTACGCCGTGACCCGGATGCCGGCCACCGCCACGGCCGGGCGCCGGGAGCTCAGCAGCGCGCGGCACGGGCGGCTGCAGTGAGCAGTCCCGCACCGGCGACGGACACGGACGTCACGGCCGCCGTCACCGCACCGGCGAGGAGGAGCAGCGCCGCGCCCAGGGCCGACGCGGCGAGCGTGCCGGACAGGGCCCAGGCCAGGAAGGCCCGGCGCGCGGGGCCGGTGCCGGAAGCGGGCGGGGTCCGGCGCAGGGCCGACCAGCAGGCGTCGGCCTCCCGGCGCTCCCGGGCCAGCTGTGCGCGGGCCCGGGACCGCAGCAGGACGCCCGCCGCCGCTCCGCCGCCCGCAACGGCACCGAGCGCCTGCCACGGCACGGGTGCGAACAGCAGCAGGCCGGCCGCGGCGAAGGCCGCCCACGTGGTCACGCAGGCCCAGGCGGTGAGCCGCCGGGAACGCGGCCGGTCGTCGCCGGCGCGGAGTTCCGCGACGGCGGGCAGGTACCAGGCGCTGCCCGACAGGCAGAGTGCCGTCGCTCCGACCGCCAGGACGGTGTGGGACATGAGTGTTCTCCTGGGGTCAGTGCTGTGCCGGTTCGAGCGCGGCGACCTCGGGGTGGTGCAGGTCGAACGCCGGGGACTCGGAGCGGATGCGCGGCAGCGAGCCGAAGTTGTGCCGCGGCGGCGGGCAGGACGTGGCCCACTCCAGGGAGCGCCCGTAGCCCCACGGGTCGTCGGCCTCGACCCGCTTGCCGTACTTGGCGGTCTTCCAGATGTTGTAGAAGAACGGCAGGAAGGACAGGCCGAGCAGGAACGAGCCGATCGTGGAGACCGTGTTGAGCGCGGTGAAGCCGTCGGCGGCCAGGTAGTCGGCGTAGCGGCGCGGCATCCCTGCCGCGCCCAGCCAGTGCTGCACCAGGAACGTCGTGTGGAAGCCCGCGGTGAGCGTCCAGAACGTGACTTTGCCGAGCCTCTCGTCCAGCATCCTGCCCGTGAACTTCGGCCACCAGAAGTGGAACCCTGCGAACATCGCGTAGACGACCGTGCCGAAGAGCGTGTAGTGGAAGTGCGCGACGACGAAGTACGAGTCGGAGACGTGGAAGTCCAGCGGCGGCGCGGCCAGGATGACGCCGGTCAGACCGCCGAAGACGAACGTGACCAGGAAGCCGGTGGCCCACAGCATGGGGGTCTCGAAGGACAGCGAGCCCTTCCACATGGTGCCGATCCAGTTGAAGAACTTCACCCCGGTCGGCACGGCGATCAGGAAGGTCATGAAGGCGAAGAAGGGCAGCAGCACGCCACCGGTGACGTACATGTGGTGCGCCCACACGGTCACCGACAGACCCGCGATCGAGATCGTGGCCGCGATCAGGCCCCAGTAGCCGAACATCGGCTTGCGGGAGAAGACCGGGATGACCTCCGAGACGATGCCGAAGAACGGCAGCGCCAGCACGTAGACCTCCGGGTGGCCGAAGAACCAGAACAGGTGCTGCCACAGCAGCGCGCCGCCGTTGGCCGGGTCGAAGACGTGCGAGCCGAACTTGCGGTCCATCTCCAGGGCGAACAAGGCCGCTGCCAGCACCGGGAAGACCAGGAGGATGAGGAGGGCCGTCAGCAGCACGTTCCACGTGAAGACCGGCATGCGGAACATCGTCATGCCGGGCGCGCGCATGCAGATGATGGTGGTGATGAAGTTGACGGCGCCGAGGATGGAGCCGAAGCCCGACAGGGCCACCCCCATGATCCACATATCGGCGCCGACGCCGGGGGAGTGCACCGAGTCCGACAGCGGCGCGTACGCGAACCAGCCGAAGTCGGCGGCTCCCTGCGGGGTGAGGAAGCCGGCCGCGGCGATCAGGGAGCCGAACAGGAAGAGCCAGAAGGCCAGCATGTTCAGCCGGGGGAAGGCGACGTCGGGCGCCCCGATCTGCAGCGGCATGAGCCAGTTGGCGAATCCGGTGAACAGCGGCATCGCGAACAGCAGCAGCATCACCGAGCCGTGCATCGTGAACGCCTGGTTGAACTGCTCGTTCGACATGATCTGCGTGCCTGGACGGGCGAGTTCCGCCCGCATCAGCAGCGCCATGAGGCCGCCGACGACGAAGAACACGAACGCCGACACGAGGTAGAGCGTTCCGATCTTCTTGTGGTCGGTGGTCGTCAGCCACTCCACCACCGTGCTGCGGGGCGCGCCGGCGGCTCCCGCACCGCCCGTGGGGTGCCCGTCCGCGGACACCCTCCCCTTCGTACCCACCGTGTCCACTGGCCGGGACCTCCGCTCTCGTGCTGCCGACGACCGCGGCCGGGGAGGAGCCGGTCCCGAGGAGGCGCTGCTCCTCCCCGGCCGCCGTCACATGATCAGCCGCGGCGGGAGAGCACCGGAGGGGCCGGACAGGCCTTCGAGCGGGGGCCGTTGGTCCCTGCGTGCGGGGACCCGGGCTCGCGGACGGCTCCGGCCGGCCAGAAGACCGTCACCGGGATGCCGCGGGCGCGGGCGTAGGCCACGAGGTGGGCGGTGGCGTCCCGGCCGTCCGACGGCGAGCCGTCCCAGAGCGCCACGACCTGCCGGCAGGAGCGGACGAGCTTCTCGTCGGCGCTCACGGAGGCGTCGCGGTCGGCCGGGTCGTACGGCAGCAGCCGGACCTCGTCGGCCAGGACGAGCAACTCACCGGCCGCCGCACGGTCGTACGGCGGGAAGGCGGCCACGCCCCGCGCCGGCGCGGGCAGCAGGACGACGAGCTTGCGGCCCGCCTCCCGCACGGCCCTGCCCACCACCACGGGCAGGCCCGCCCCGGCCCGTACGAGAACCGCCGCCCCCGTGGTGCAGCGATCCAGCAGATCGCGCAGATCGGCGGCGAGCGACGTGCCCGCGGCCAGGTCCCGGTGCCCCACCACAGCGATCACCAATCGACTCCGTTCGTTCGACGCAGGGACGGCACGCCCGGCCGCCCCGCCAGAAGATCGTCCGCAGGGCGCGGCCGGAAAGGGCCGAACGGCCCTGATCACCGGGGCCGGGCGGCCCGCTGAGTGGACTGCCGGGAGGCCGCGGCGCAGCCTGGAGCTATGGGTTCGCTCATCCGCTCACCTCCCCGGCAGGGAGCGAGCACCCTCGGCCGGGGCCTGTTCGCGCTGGGGCAGTGCCTGCCCTTCGCGCTCGCCCTGATCGTCGTGGGCATCGAGTTCTCACCCGCCCACTTCCTGTACACCGGCCCCCTCCTCACGGCGACGCCGGCGCTGGCCGCCGTCACCATGGGCCCCAGGGGAACCTTCGCCGCGGCGGCGGTCGCCGCGCTCGTCAGCGTGTGCACCGCGACGTACAACCAGGCCTGGGGCACCCAGCAGGTCTATACCAATTTTCTGGCGCTGTTCCTGGTGTCCGTCGCGAGCGTCACGACCAGCAGCGCCGTCCGCACGCGCAGACGGAACGAACTGGACCAGGTGCGCCGCATCGCCACGGCGGCCCAGGAGGTCATCCTGCGGCCCGTGCCCGACCGGCTCGGCCCGGTCCGCGCCGCCAGCCTCTACCTGGCGGCCGAGAAGGGCGCGCAGATCGGCGGCGACCTCTACGAAGCCGTGCAGACCCGGTACGGCATCCGCCTGCTCGTGGGAGACGTCCGGGGCAAGGGCCTGCCCGCCGTGCGCGCCGCGGCGGCCGTCCTCGGCGCCTTCCGGGAGGCGGTGCACTACGAGGACGACCTGGCCGAGGTCATGGACCACTGCATGGCCTCGCTGCGGCGCGAGTGCGCCGTGCCGGGCGCCTTCAGCGAGGAGGCGCTGACCGAGGGCTTCGTCACCGCGCTCGTGGCCCAGGTGCCGGACCGGCCCGTCGTGGAGATCGTCAACCGGGGCCACCCGCCCCCGCTGCTGCTCCACCAGGGGACGGCGCGCACCCTCGCGCCCGCTTCCCCGCAGCCCCCGCTGGGCCTGGAGGACCTCATCATCGGCGTCTCCGAGGCGGAGACCTTCCCCTTCGCCCCCGGCGACCGCCTGCTCCTGCACACCGACGGCGTGATCGAGGCCCGTGACAGCGAGGAGGCGTTCTTCCCCCTGGCCGCAGCCATGGAAACGGCCCACGCCCGCGCCCGCACCCCGGAGGAGCTCCTCGACCTGCTGCACGAGGCGCTGCTGCGGCACACCGGAGGCCGCCTGGCCGACGACGCGGCCATGCTCCTCGTCGACCGCTGCGAGGACAGCGACCACCCCGCCGGTGCGGTGGCCGACTGACGCCTGCGCGCCCGGTCCCCGGCCCGGTACGGATGCCCGTGCGCAAATCACCCGACTGCCCGGCCGGTGCTCGGACGCGGCGCGGCGGCAGCGTGCTGAGCTGGACACACGCACAGGCCGAAGGAGCGCCGGGGAGAGACCGTGACGGACACCGAGGACGCCGGCGACATCGACCGGCAGGACATCCGCGTGGCCGTGGTCATGAACGGAGGCGTGAGCCTGGCGGTGTGGATCGGCGGAGTCGCCGCCGAGCTCCACCACCTCGCGACCGCCCGCCGCCACGACCGGGCCGTCTACCGGCCGCTCCTCGGCCTCCTGCACGCCGACGCCCGCGTGGACGTCATCGCCGGGACCTCGGCCGGCGGCCTCAACGGCGCCTTCCTGGCCCTGGGCCTGGCCCGTGACCGGGACATCGGCTCGCTCTGCGCCCTGTGGCGCGACAAGGGCGACCTGGCGGAGCTCCTGCAGCACCCGCTGCGCCGCGGCGCCCCCTCGCTGCTGAAGGGCGACTACTTCCTCGACGAGCTCCGCGGGGCCCTGCGCCGCGTCCTCGCGTCGCCCCCGCCCGCCGGCACCGGAGGCGGGCAGACCGGTGACCGCGCTGAACGCGGGCAGGCCGGTGACCGGCCCGTGGAACTCATCCTCACCGGCACCCTCTGGGACGGCCGCAAGAGCACCTCCTGCGACGACATGGGCGTACGGATCACCGAGACCGACCACGACGCCCGTTTCCTGTTCGCCGCGGACGGCGCGGGCCGGGACCCGGCCGGAGACCTCCGCGACGACACGGTCGTCGACCGGCTCGCCGTCGCCGCCCGCTGCTCCTCCTCCTTCCCCGCCGCGTTCGCACCCCAATGGGTCGCCGTAACCCCGGAGCAGGGCCCGGCCGACGGCCCCTGGCCGTCGACGGCCGGGCGCGCCAACTTCCGCGCCTCGCAGCACGTCGTCGACGGCGGCATCCTGCTCAACAAGCCCATCCGGCCCGCCCTGGAGGCCGTCTACCGGCAGCCCGCTCAGCTGCAGGTCCGCCGGCTCCTGACCTACGTCGTGCCCGACCCGGCGGAAGAACCGGCGGCGGTGGCCCCCTCCGGCACGGGCCCCGGTACCGTCCCCGCGCCGCCCGGCGCCCCCGACGTCCTCCTCGGCGTGCTCACCCGGCTGCGGGCCACCGACTCCGTCTCCCGCGAACTCGCCGAGATCCAGGACCGCAACCGGGACGTCCGGCAGCGCCGCCGCGCACGGGACCGGCTCGCGGCCGCCCTGACCGCCGCCGCGGAGCCGCTGTCCGAGGCGGCGTGGCCGGGCTACGTGGAGTCGCGGGTGCAGTACGCCGCCGGGACCATCGCCCGGTGGCTCGCCGCGGGTCAGCCCCCGGCGGGCGCGGCCCGGTGGAGCGAACGGCAGATCGCGGACTGCCTGCGCGACGTGCTCGCCGACCGGCGTACGCAGCCGGAGTCGTTCATCCCCCGCGGGGAGTCCGCCGCCCTCGCCGCCGACCGCACCGGCGCCGAGTGGGACTGGGGGCAGACCACCGTCCACAGGCTCCGCGACATCACCGTCGACGTCCTCAAGCGGGCCGTCTGGCTCGCGCCCATGGGCTCCCCCCAGCGCGCCGCGATCGTCGCCGAACGCGAGCGCGCGAGCGCCGTGTTCAAGACCGTCCAAGCCGACTGGAGAGCGCTGGAGGAGCACTGGTCCGGGGCGGGAGCCGCCCTGCCCCCGTGCACGTACGACCGGCTCGGCCGGCCGACGGCGGACAGCCTCCGCGCCCTGGCGGCCTGGCTGCGCCGCGCCCTCGCCGACCGCGACGGCTCCCCGGAGCCCGGAGCGACCGCCCCCGCGGGCGCGCCGCCGGCGGGCCGGGCGCGGCGGGAGCGGTGGTACGCCCAGGCCCGGGACCTCGCCGGATGCCTGGAGAACAGCGCGGACGTCCTGCGGGACGTCGCCCGGACCGGGAACGCCGTCGTCGACCCCGGCGGCACCGAGCGCGCCCGCCTGGAGGCGCTCACCGGCTTCCTGCTCGGCCCGGGGGAGACGAGCGTCCTGTCCCGGATGATCCGCCTGGAGGTCGTGCAGGAGGCGTACGGCGGGGCCGGGCGCGAGGCCGAGCAGGAGGTCGAGCTGGTCCAGGTCTCCTCGCACCACCCCGGCCTGCTCACGGGCAAGCAGCTGCACCACTTCGGTGCCTTCTACCGCGCGTCCTGGCGGGTCAACGACTGGATCCACGGGCGCCTGGACGGCGCGGCGCACCTGGTGCGGATCCTGCTGTCGGCCGAGCGGCTGCGGCAGGTCTGGGCCCGTGACGGCGACGCCGCCGCGGCCGACGGGGCGGCGGCCCGTCTCGTGGAGCTGCTCCGCGACTGCACCCTCGACGGTGCCGGGCCCGCCGACCGGGCCTGGCTGGAGGAGATCTGGCGGGAGAAGTACGCCTCCGCCTGCCGGGACTTCGTCACCGAACGGATCGTCCACGCCGCCCCGGCCCCGGCGGCCGGTGGCGCCTCCGTGCAGGACGACCCCCGGCTGGCCCTGTGCGTCGAGGCCGTCACGCACGCCCTCCACACCCGGATCCTCCGGGAGGAACTGCCCGGACTGGCCGACGCCGTCCGCGGAGAGGGCGAGGGCAGGCCCGCCGGCAGCACCCGCTGGCTGGCGGGCTACGACGCGGCGACGGCCGGGGCCGCATCCGCCGGGCGGCCGCTGCCCCCGACGGCGCTGTGGCAGCTGTGGGAGAGCGCCCACCTGATCGGCAGCCAGCGGATCGCCGAGGAGACGGGCGGCGACCTCCTCGCCGGCACCGCGGCGCAAGCGGCCGCCGTGACCGCCGGCGCCCTCGGGCCGGTGTCCCGGATCAAGGCGGTCGGCGCGGTGCTCGGGGCGCTCCGCGGCTACACCCTCGCGGTGTGGGCCATGGTCCACTTCCTGACGCGCCCCGGAAACTTCGCCACCAGGGTGGTGCAGCTCGCCGTGTCCGCCGGGACCGTGCTGCTGGCGGTCTCCCTCCTCGTGCCCGCCGCGCCCGTGGTGCTCACGCTCGCCGGGGTGCTCCTGCTGCTCGCGGGCTGGTCGGCCGCCGCGCTGCTCACCCGTGACACGCGCCGGGTGGGCCGCAGACTGGCCGTCGCCGCGGGCTTCGTCCTCCTCGTCGCCGCGGGCTACGCGTACACGCGCCTGCACGACGCGCACGCACGGGACGTGCTGTGGAGCCTGGGGATCAAGCTGGGTGCCGGGCTCCTCGTCGTCCTCCTGGGCCTCTTCCTCGCCCGCACGCCCGCGCCGCGGGCCGCACGACGGCGGGAGGACCCGCCCGCGCGCTAGCAACCGAGCAGGAAAGCGGTGAACGCCGCCAGGAGGTTCTGGCCCGTGAGCGGCTCCAGGAAGAGGAACTGTCCCTGCGGATTCACTTCGAACCAGACGGGCTCCCCGCGGTCGGAAATCTTGAGGTCCATGACCCCGGTCCGCAGATCCAGGGCCTCCAGCAGCGCGAGCAATTGCGATTGCAGGGCGGGATCGAGCCGGAAAGCGGAGACGGGAACGTTGATGTCCGGTCGCCAGTCGAGTGCGTCCGTCTCGATGAGTGCGGTGCGGACGTCCGTGCCGAAGCAGTTGACGCGCAGGTGCGCCGTACCGGGGATGCGTTCCTGATAGAGGCTGGGGACCGCGCGGATCTGGGCGTCGGAGAGCCTGTCCACGTCGGCCGGCCGGGTCGCGAGGAAGACGCGGCCGCTGTTGCGGGCCGCCTTGATGATGACGCGCCCCTCGTGGCGCCGGTGGAAGGCCCGTACGGCCGACGGGTCGTTCGACAGGAGCGTGTCCGGCACGCGCAGGCCCAGCCGCCGGGCGACGTTCAGCTGGTGGAGCTTGTCCGCGGCGCGGTCCGTGGCCTCGGGGGAGGACACCCACGTGCCCGTGAACGCGCTGCACAGGAACGACCGCAGGGTCGCCCTGCAGTTGGTGTTGACGAAGTGCAGCTGGTCCTCGCCGAGGGCGCCCTCGGGCAGGCGCTGGTCGAGGGAGGGCCTGCGCCACCAGACCGTCGACAGGTCGCGGACCGCCACGCGCCGGCCCTCGGCTTCCAGGACGGGATCGCTGCCGAACCCGTAGGCGAGCGGCTGCTCGCGGAGCCTGTCACAGGCCAGGAGAGAGACGGGGCACCCCCTGGCCGCGAGTTCCCGCCGGACGGCGAGCGCGTGGAGGTCGTTGGTGTTGCTGACGATGAGGATGTGCTTGTCCGTCATCGGCCGGCCGCGCGGGTGCCGTCAGTCTTCCGCGCTGTCGCCGAAGATGGTCGTCGTTCCGGCGGTGGCCAGGTGCACGTCATCCGGGGAAACCCCGAATTCGGCGCCCAGTTGTTCTTCGTAGGAGGTGACACGGCGATTCGGGATGCGACCGCCCTGCGGTTCTTCCGTCTGAAGCGCGAAGACGGCGGGAGGCTCCATGGCCGATGGCTTCATTGCTCCCACTCCTTTGCGGCAGGTGTTGCCGACAACGTAGCACCGCGTGCGGAGGGTGAGGGAGGATGAAATTCCCTACTGCAATTGAGGATTACGGGCGTGAGGCCGGAGCGCGGGCGATATTCGGTCGGCAACGCCCCGCTGCAGGCGGCACAGTGGCCCCTATGAACGGGCGAGGACTGGATCACGACGGGACGATCGCGCGCGAAGGCTCCCTGGAGCGGGTGCCGGCGGCCTTCGTCCCCGTCGTCGACGCCGCACGCGCGCGCATCGCCGCGGCGTTCGGCCCGGACCGGCTGCACAGTGCCTACCTCTACGGCAGCGTCCCGCGCGGCACGGCCGTCCCCGGCGTCTCCGACCTCGACCTGCTGCTGGCGCTCCACGAGGAGCCCACCGGCACCGACCGTGCCGCCGCCGAGGCGATCGAGGCGGCGCTCGGCCGGGCCTTTCCGCAGATCGACGGCGCCGGCATCCTGCTGTTCGGCACACGGACGCTGCTGAGCGACCTCGAACGCCACGACCTGGGCTTCTTCGTCGCCTGTCTGTGCACCCCGCTGCTGGGCACCGACCTCGCCGGGCGGCTGCCCCGCTACCGGCCCACGTCCCTGCTCGCCCGCGAGACGAACGGTGACCTCGCCCTCGCGCTCCCGCGCTGGCGCGCCCGGGCCGCCGCGGCGTCGGCGGACGGCGAGCGCCGGGTCCTCTGCCGCGGCGTTGCCCGGCGGCTCGTGCGGAGCGGGTTCACTCTGGTCATGCCCCGCTGGGGCGGCTGGACCAGTGATCTGGGGGAGTCCGCCGCGCTCTTCGGCCGCTACTACCCGCAGCGCGCCGAGCAGATGCGCACCGCCGCGGCCGCCGGTCGCAGCCCCTCGGCGGTTCCGGAGGCGCTCGGCATGCTCATCGACGACCTGGGGCCTTGGCTCGCCGCCGCCTACACGGCCGCGCACGGGGAGAAGGCTCCGCGTCCGCAGCCGTAGACGCGGAGGCGAACTGGTCACACGGCAGCCGCCGCCGTCTCCGGCGCGCCGGGGCCCAGGAGGTCGCGGAGCAGGCGCGTGGCGGGCAGGGTCTCGTGCAAGTAGACGTGTTCTCCGCGCTGTTCCACGGCCGAGAGCAGGGCGCGGAACGTCTCCTTCGCCTCGTCGGTGCGGGCCGCGTGGTGCTGGGCCTGGCCGAGGAGGCCCAGGTGGAGGGGGTGGCGCAGCCGGGTGCTGGAAGCGCGCAGCTCGGCCATGGAGGACCGCATCAGGGCGAGGCCGTCGTCCTCGCGCCCCGAGTGGGTCAGGCCCCACCCTTCGAGCACGCCGAGCATGCCCTTCCAGTAGAGCAGCCCGTGTTCGTCCGCCACGCGCACGCCCTCGGCGCCGGAGGCGTGCGCCCGTACGACGTCGCCCTCCCAGGCCGCCACGACCGCGTCCACGTAGAGGGCGAAGGACCGGTCTGAGGGCCTGCTGTCGTACTCCGTCAGGTGCAGCAGCTGGCGCCGGCGCGCCCCGGCGGTCCGCCGGTCGCCGAGGAGCCAGTGGGTGAACGTGTCGTACGAGCGGCACGAGACGCGCGGGTCGTGCTGGAAGGTGCGGGCCAGCGAATGGCCCTCGCCGGCGTAGCGGTCGGCCATCTCGACGCCGTACTCCAGTTCGGCGAGCGCCTGCGGCAGACGGCCGCGGACGTGCAGCACGATGCCCTCGCCGTACGCCGCGCCGAGCACCGCCACGGGCGCCTCGGTGCGGCCCGCGAGGTGCCGCAGCAGGCCGGAGAACCGCCGCGAGGCGTCGTAGCGCCCGGTGACCAGGTAGGCGGCGCACAGCGCCCACAGCACGGAGGGGTCCTCCGGGGCGTGGGCGGCCGAGCTGAGGGCCCGGCCGTGCGCGAGCGCACGCTCGGCCTCGGGGTGGCCGTAGCCGCGGGTCGTGGCCAGGACCTGGCCGAGCTGGACGTGCAGCCGCCGCTCCAGCGGCACGACGTCGGGGTCGTCCTGCGGGAGCTGCTCGACGAGCTGCACCGCGCGCCGCAGCCAGGTCTCGACCCGCTCGTACGCCAGTTGCTGCTCGGCGTGCTCGGCGGCGCGCAGCAGCCGGGGGAGCGCCTCCGCCGGGGGCAGTGTGTTTCGCGCGTGCCACGTGTGGTGGGCCACCCGCTCGGCGCCCGTGTCGCCCGCGCGCCCGTGCCTGCGGGTGCTGAGCGCCTCGGCGACCCTCGCGTGCAGCCGCTGCCGGTCCTTGTGCGTGAGCTCGTCGATGAGCGTCTCCTGGACCAGGGCGTGGGCGAAGAGGAGCCGCCCCGGGTGCTGCAGGTCCTCGCCGAGCAGCCCGGCCCGGACGGCCGTCTCCAGCGCTTCGGCGACCGGTTCGTCCCCGGTGGCCGTGCGCTCCAGCAGGTCGGCGTCGACCTCGGCGCCGATGACGGCGCACAGCCGCAGCACCCGCAGGACCGGTCCGGGCAGCGCCGCGAACCGCTGGTGCAGCACCTCGCGCACGCCCGTGGGCACGCGCGTCAGCAGGACCTCCACCGCGTCCGGGCCGCGCAGGCTCCGGCCGTCGCCCAGGAGGGAGAGGAGCTGCATGACGAAGTACGGGTTGCCCTCGCTGCGCCGGTGCAGGGCGTCGACGACCCCGGCGTCCACGCCGGGCCCGGTCTGGGCCACGACGAGATCGGCGACGGCCTGCCGGGAGAGCCCGTCCAGCCGCAGGGTCTCCGTCCGGGGGCCGCGCAGGATCTCGGAGAGCATCCGGCGCAGCGTGGCGTCGGACTCCACCTCGAACTCGCGGGCGGTGAGGACGATGGCGAGCGGGTAGCCCTGGCAGCGGGTGCTGAGCAGCCGCAGGAGGTCCAGGGAGGCGGCGTCGACCCAGTGGAGGTCCTCCAGGAACAGGACCAGCGGTCTGCGGGCGGCCAGGGCGAGCAGGACCTCGCAGACCGCGTCGTGGGTGAGGAACCGGGCCTGGCCCCAGTCGGCCTCGCTCGCCGGGCCGCCGCCGGGGCCGCCGGGACTGCCGGGGCCGCCCGGGCCGTCCGACCACTCGGGCATGAGCGGGGCGAGCAGGGAGCGGAAAGGCGTCGTCGTGGTGCGGAAGGCATCCGGGCGGGTGGCGGACAGCCGCCGGAGCACCTGGGTCCACAGCCAGTACGGCGGCACGCCCTCGCTGTGGAAGCAGTAGCTCCAGATGACTTCCAGCCCCTCGCCGTCCCGGCCCGCACCGGCGGTCTCCAGCTGCGGGGCCAGTTCCAGGAGCAGCCGGGTCTTGCCGACTCCGGCGGGGCCGAGGACCCCGGCCACGTGCCCCTGCCGGGCCAGGGCGCCCGACGCCGCGGCCGTGAGGCGCTTCAGCTCCTCGCAGCGGCCGGTGAACGGCGCCTGGGCCGCGGAACGCGACCCGTGCCCGGCCTCGGCTCCCGCGGCCTTGCCCGGTATGCCGGACGGCTCCGTGGCGCCCGTCGTTCCGGCCGCGGCGGACCGGCCGGTCCCGGTGTCCTGAGCGAGGGAGGAGACGCGCAGGGCGTCGCCCGCCCCGGCGGGCAGGCCGCCGGTGGCGGCCGCTGCCCCCTCGCCGGCGCCGACCTCTCCGGCCACCCCGCCCCGGGCCGCGCCGTCCCGTGCCGGCCCCTGCCCGTCCGCCCGGGTGCCGGGTGCGCCGCCGGCGGGCTTCGCCGGGGACGCCGCGGCCCCCGCGGGCTCCTCCGTCTCCGGCTCCTGGCGGAGGATCGCGGTCCGTACGCGGCGGAGCGAGGCGGCGGTGTCCACGCCGAACTCCTCGGCCAGGTGGCTGCGCGTCCGTTCGTACACCTCCAGCGCCTCGGCCTGCCGTCCGAGCCGCGAGAGGGCGGTCATCAGATGGCCGACGAGGCGTTCCCGCGCCGGGTGGCGGCGCGCCTCCCGGTCGAGGTCCGCGGCCACCTCCTCGTCCGCGCCGAGCGCGAGCCGGGCCTCCGCGCAGGACTCGACGGCCGTCAGCCGGACCTGTTCGAGCCGGGCGCCCTCGTCGCTGAGCGGCGGATGGCCGTCGAACTCCCCGTAGGGCGCGCCCCGCCACAGCGCCAGCGCCTCCGTGAACCGGTCGCGTGCGGCGAGCTGATCGCCGCGGTCCAGCAGCCGGCGCCCCTCGGCCACCAGGAGCTCGAAACGGAAGCTGTCGGTCTCATCGGGGTCGAGCTCCAGGACGTAGCCGCCCGCCCGGTGGCGCAGCACCGACGCGCCGCCGGGCCCGGCCGCCGGCTGCAGGGCGCGGCGCAGATGCGAGACGTGGCTCTGCAGCGTGGCCACGGCCCGGCGGGGCGGCTCCTCGCCCCACAGCTCCTCGACGAGCAACTCCGTGGGCACGACGCGCCCCAGGCGGACGAGGAGCAGGGCGAGCAGCGCCCGCCGGCGCGGCGGGCCGAGCGGGAGATCCCGCCCGTCGTGCCGGGCCGCCATGGGGCCGAGCACGCGCAGCAGCGGCTCGAAGGGAACGCCGGCCGCCGCCCGGTCCGTCGGCGTCGGGTGCGGCGTGGAGGCTGCGGCCATGTCGGTCCCAATCGTTGTTGCATACGCAACGGTGCTCACGGGCGTCCGGCACTGCACTGCCGGCGCCTTCCGAAATCGGATCCTTGCACAGGGAACAGGGCAATTCCAAGATCGTGACCAGCCAACGGCAAGTGATCGGCAAGGACTTCGCAAGGACTTCGTCAGAGCCGTGAAAACCCGCGGCAGCCGGCGGCAAGGAATCGTCAACGGCACGGTCAGACCGCTCGCAAGGCCGGTGGCCCACCATGCACGCCATCGGAGACCGCCGCATACCGGGGGCACATGACCATGACGCAAAAGCGCGCCGCCACGGGGGGCGGCGCGACGCCTTCCGTCACCGGGTCGCGGACGGTCCCGACGCCCGGCCGCCCCGGGGCCGCAACCGCGGCACCGGGCGGACATCCCCCCGGGCGAGCACCCGGCCCTGCTCGGGCACACCGAGCAGGGCCGCCCCGCGCGGCCGCCGAACCCTCCTCGGCGTCCCCCTGAACGCCGTCGACCGGCGCGCCGCAGCGCCCTGTCGGCCTAGGACGGAGAACGCGTCATGCACAACGGAACCGGCGTCCCCGGCGGCGACCACGACATCGCCGTCATCGGCCTTTCCCTGCGGCTGCCCGGCTCGCGCACCCCCGACGAGTTCTGGGACCACCTGGCCCGGGGCCGCTCCCTGATCACCGAGGTGCCCGAGCACCGCGGGCACCGGCACGACCGCCCCGGTCACCCTCCCCGCGACTGCGACGCGACCGGCAGCGTGTGGGGTGGCTTCATCGACGACGCCGACTGCTTCGACGCGGACTTCTTCCGCATCTCCCCGCGCGAGGCGCGCTCCATGCACCCCCAGCAGCGCATCGCCCTGGAGCTGAGCTGGCACGCCCTGGAGGACGCCGGATACCGCGCCGACCGGCTGGCGGGCCCCCGCACGGGCGTCTTCATGGCCGCCTGCCACGCGGACCACGCCGAGCTGATCGAGCGCGAAGCCGAGGAGACCGGCGCCTGCCACCCGGCCGCCGCCGCCCACGCCGTCATCGCCGGCCGCGTGTCCCGCCACTTCGGCTTCCACGGGCCCGGCGCCGCCGGCGACACCGCGTCCGCCGGCTCCCTCGTGGCCGTCGAGCAGGCCGTGCGGGCGCTGCGCCGCGGCGACTGCGACCACGCCCTCGCCGGCGGCGTCAACCTGTCCTGGTCGACCCGGCACTTCACCGCCCTCGCCAAGGCGGGCATGGCCTCGCCCGGCGGCCGGTACCGGGCCTTCGACGCGCAGGCCGGCGGATACGTGCGCGGCGAGGGCGGCGCCGTCCTGCTGCTCAAGCGCGCCGCGGACGCCCGCCGCGCCGGCGACGCCGTCCACGCGCTGATCAAGGGCATCGCCAGCCACCACGGCGGCCGCGCCGGCTCCCTGACCGTCACGGACCCCGCCGCGCAGGCCGAGCTGATCGCCGCGGTCCACCGCCGGGCGGGCATCGCGCCCGAGACCGTCACCTACGTCGAGACGCACGGCCCCGGCACGCCCGTCGGCGACCCCATCGAAATCCGCGGCCTCCAGCAGGCCTTCGCCGACCTGCACGAGAACCGCCCCGGCACGGCGGCGGGCAGCCCGCGAACCGGCCAGGACCGGACCGCGGCCGCGCGCGGGCACCGCTGCGGAGTCGGCTCGGTGAAGACCACCACCGGCCACCTGGAGGGGGCCGCCGGCATCGTGGGCATGCTCAAGGTGATCCTCGCCATGCGCCACCGCAAACTGCCCGCGACCGTCGGCTTCGAGAAACTCGACCCGCACATCGAGCTGGACGGCAGCCCGCTGTACATCGTCGACCGCCTCACCGACTGGACCGCCGGGCCCCGGGGGACCGTCACCGGCGCGCCGGCCCCGCTGCGCGCGGGAGTCAGCTCCTTCGGCTTCGACGGCACCAGCGCCCATGTGCTGCTGGAGTCGGGCGCACCCGGCAACCCCGCCGCCGGGCCGGGGGACGCCCCGGCCGGCACGGACGACGGCGAGCAGTGGCTGCCGGTCTCCGCCATGGACGAGGACCGGCTCCGCGCGACGTGCGCCGGGCTCGCCCGCTGGGTCCGCACCCGCCTCGGGCAGGACGACGCCCCGGCCCTCGCCGACATCGCCCGCACCCTGCGCCGGGGCCGCGTGCCGATGCCCGAACGCGTGGTGTTCCGCGCGAGCGGCCTCGCGGAATGGGCCGCCCAGCTGGAGGGCCTCGCTGCGGGGGAGGAACGGCCCGCCGGCTGCCTCCGCGGCCGGGCCGGCACGGACACCCCCGGCGGCCCCGGCACGGACGACCTGGCGGCGGTCGCCGCCCGCCGGCTGTGGCTGGGCCGCCCCGGCGAGTTCGCGGCCGCCTGGGTCCAGGGACTGCCCGTCGACTGGGAGCAGGTGACGGGACACGGCCGCCGCGTCCACCTTCCCGGCTACGCCTTCGCCCGGACCCCGCACCGGTTCACGCCCGCCACGCGCCCGCAGGCCGCGCCGGATAGGCATGGCACAGCGCCACCCTCCGCTCGCCGGGACGGCCGGAGCCGCGGGCACGGCCCGGCCGCGCCCGCCGCCCCGCCGGCGCTCACCGGCCGCGAAGGGCACGCGGCGCCGGCACCGCCGGCGGAAACCCGGGCACGGCTGAGGCCGGCCGGCGGCGACGGGGACGGCTGGAGCGTCGTCGCCCCCGGCCCGCCGGACTGCCCGGCCCACGCCTCGCTCGCGGAGCTCCTGAAGACCGCGGCCCGGGAGACCTCCCCGTCCACAACAGGCAAGTTCGTGATCCTGGGCGGCTACGGCCGGAAGGAGGACCTGCTGCGTGACGGCGGCATCTACTGGGTCACCGGTGACGCGGACGGCCTCGGCCTGCTCCTGGCCGAGCGGCTGTGCGAGCGCCACCACGCGACGGTCGTCGTCGGCGGCCGGCCGGAACACAGCCCGGCGGTCGACGCGCTCCAGGTGCGCGTGCCGCACGGCGAGGTGACGTACCGGTGCGCCGATGTCACCGACGCGGACGCCGTCCAGGCCGCGGTGTCCGACATCCGCCTGCAGTACGGCCGGCTCGACGGAGTGTTCCACGCGGCAGGCGTCCCCGGCGACGGCCTCCTCGTGGCCGGACCGGTCGTGACCGATGCCGCCGCTTCCGTGCCCGTCATGAACGGTGCCGCCCACGTCGAGGCCGCGACGCGGGGGCTCGCACTGGACTTCCTCCTCCTGTTCGGCTCCGTGGCGGGCACCGGCGGCAGCACCGCACAGGACGATCACGCCACCGTCCGTGCCGCCGCCCGCGCCTTCCCCGATGCCTTTCCCGATGCCTTCGCCGTACGACGGCGGGCGTCCGCGGCCTGAAAACCGGGCCGGGCACACGCCGCGGTGCGGGCTCCCCCGGCGTTCCGGCCCGGCCTACCGGCGTCCGGCCGGTCGGCCTACCGCGTCCGGTCCGCCGGCCTACCGCGTCCGGTCCGTCGGCCTACCGCGTCCGGGCCCGGCCACGGCGTTCCGGCTCCCGCGCGGGAACGCCGTGGCCGGGTCGCCGGCCGGTCAGGTGATCCTGATGACGGCCGTCGGGCACCGCCCGGCGGCTTCCCGCACCGCCGCGTGCTGCTCGGCGGCCGGAGCGGGGTCGAGCAGGATCACCGTGCCGTCCTCGTCGTTCTGGTCGAAGACGCCGGGCGCGACGAGCGCGCACATGCCCGCGCCGCAGCACAGGTCCGTATCGATCTCGATCTTCACCAGGGCCGCCCCTTCACCAGCGCACCGGGAGCCCCTCGACGCCGTACGCCACCATCCTCTCCCGCATGCCGATCTCCTCGGCCGGAACGGCGAGCTCCAGCCGGGGGAAGCGGCGCAGCAGCGACTCGTAGCCGACGGCGAGCTCCAGCCGGGCCAGGTGATGGCCCATGCACTGGTGGGGGCCGCTGCCGAAGGCGACGTGGCGGGTCACGCCGCGGCGGATGTCGAAGGTGTCGGGGTCGTCGAAGCCGAGCGGGTCACGGTTGGCGGCGGGCAGCGACACCGCGACGACCTCGCCCTTGCGGATGGACCGCCCCTCGAACGCGAAGTCCTCGGCGGCCACGCGCAGCGGCCCGACCTGCACCACGCTGAGGTAGCGCAGCAGCTCTTCGACGGCGTCGTCGATCAGGGACCAGTCGGCGCGCAGGGCGGCCAGCTGGCCGGGGTGGCGCAGCAGGGCGTAGGTGCCGAGCGCCAGCATGTTGGCGGTGGTCTCCAGCCCGGCGATGAGCAGGACGAGGGTGATGCCGAGCAGCTCCTCGTCGGTCAGGTCCGTCTCGGCGGTGAGCCTGCCGAGGATGTCGGGGCCCTGGTTCTTGCGCGCGGCGGTGATCAGGGCGGTCAGCATGGCGCCGAGGCCCGTCATCGACTCCTGGGTCTCCTCCTTGCTGGTGGAGAGGCTGAAGAGGACGTCGACGTGGCGCTGGAACTGCGGGCGGTCCGCCTCCGGCAGTCCGAGCAGCTCCGAGGTGACGAGCGTGGGCAGCGGCTTGGCGAAGGCCGTCACCAGGTCGGCGGGCCCGCCGGCGCGCTCCATCTGATCCAGCAGGCGGTCGGTCATCTCCTGGATCTGCGGCCGGAGTTCGCGCACGCGCCGAATGGTGAAGTGCTTGCTCAGCAGGCGGCGGTAGCGGGTGTGCTGGGGCGGGTCCATGTTGACGAACATGCCCGGAGGCAGCGCGTCGACGCTCAACTGGTCGTCGATCTCCTTCACCGGGTCGCGCTTGCCCGCCGGCAGGGAGCTGAACCGGGTGTCGCCCAGGACGGCCCGCGCCGTCTGCAAGCCGGTGACCAGCCAGCCGATGTGCTCGCCGGGGTAGAGCAGCGGGGACATCGGGCCCTCCTCCTCGCGCGCCTGCGCGAAGGGGGCGGGCGGGTCGAAGGGGCAGCCCGAGGGGCGTGCCGTGGGGAAGGGCCGCACCGGGCGGCTTCCTGAATCTGTTCGCGTCATTGGCGAGGGAACCTCTTCGCAAGAGGAAAAAAAGAGGGAAGGCTATACCGCCCGTAAAGCTCCCACAACTGCCCCTAGGGTTTTCCTCAGTGCTGCCACTGCGCGACAAGCGACCGTCCGCACCGCTCATTTGGGATTCCCCTAGACCTGATTCCGTAAGGCCCCGGAATCCCCGCCGGGGCACCGAAACTGGGGTCACGCCGCCATGTGTGCGGTGCCTTTTTCGTTCTCTGTGTGGGTGGGTGGAGCGCAATATGGTCGAGTCCGGGCTCAACGGAACGGGGAATCGGGCCGGTTCGGCTTCGGCGGCTCCGGTGGCCTCAGCGGCGGCGGCCCCGGCGGAAACGGCCGACGGCATCGCCGTCATCGGCCTGGCGTGCCGGCTGCCGGGAGCCGCCGGCCCGGCCGCCTTCTGGCAGCTGCTCAGCGAGGGCGGGGACGCGATCACCGACGTCCCCGCGGACCGCTGGGACGGGGCCGCCGTGGCCGACGCGGACCCCTCCGCGCCGGGCCGGACCGACATCCGCCGGGGAGGGTTCCTCGACCGCATCGGCCACTTCGACGCCGGGTTCTTCGGGCTCTCCCCCAAGGAGGCCGCGGCCATGGACCCGCAGCAGCGGCTCGTGCTGGAGCTGGCCTGGGAAGCGCTGGAGGACGCGCACGTGCCCGCCGGGGCGCTGCGCTCCACCAGGACCGGCGTCTTCGTCGGCGCCATCTGGGACGACTACGCGACCCTGCACCACCGCTCCGGGCTCACGGCCATCTCCCCGCACACCGTCACCGGCCTGCACCGCAGCATCATCGCCAACCGGGTCTCGTACTTCCTCGGCCTCAACGGCCCCAGCCTGACCGTGGACTCCGGCCAGTCCTCCTCCCTGGTCTCCGTCCACCTCGCCTGCGAGAGCCTCCGCAAGGGCGAATCGACGATCGCCCTCGCGGGCGGCGTCAACCTCAACATCGTCCCCGAGAGCACCCTGGGCGCGGCCAAGTTCGGCGGCCTGTCCCCGGACGGCCGCTGCTTCACCTTCGACGCCCGCGCGAACGGCTACGTCCGCGGCGAGGGCGGCGGCATCGTCGTCCTCAAGCCGCTGGCCAAGGCCGTCGAGGACGGCGACCCCGTCTACTGCGTGATCCGCGGCAGCGCGGTCAACAACGACGGCGGCGGCGACGGGCTGACCGTGCCCCTGCAGTCCGGGCAGGAACAGGTGCTCCGCCTCGCCTACGAACGGGCCGGCGTCGACCCCGCCCACGTCGGCTACGTCGAGCTGCACGGCACCGGCACCAAGGTCGGCGACCCCATCGAGGCGGCCGCGCTCGGCGCGGTCCTCGGCACGGGGCGCGAACCCGGCAGGCCGCTGCGCGTCGGCTCGGCCAAGACGAACGTCGGCCACCTGGAGGGCGCCGCCGGCATCACCGGCCTGCTCAAGGCCGCCCTGTCGCTCAGCCGGCGCGAACTGCCCGCCAGCCTCAACTTCGAGACGCCGAACCCGGCGATCCCGCTCGACCGGCTGAACCTGCGGGTGCAGACCGAGCACACCGCGTGGGAAAGCGAGGACGACCGCCCGCTGCTCGCCGGCGTCAGCTCGTTCGGCATGGGCGGCACCAACTGCCACATCGTGCTCGCGGAACACCGCGCGGATGCGGTTGCGGACGCGGCCCGGGGGGCGGCGGATGCGGATGCGGCCAAGGAGTCGGCGCACACGGATGCGGACGGCGAGGCGGTGGACGCGGCTACGGAGCCGGGGGCGGCCACAGTCCCGGTTCTCTGGCCGCTGTCCGCCAAGACCGCCTCCGGGCTGCGCGCCCAGGCCGCCGCCCTGCTCGCACACGCCGAGGCACACCCCGGTCCCGCCCTGGCCGACACCGGCTGGTCGCTGGCCACCGGCCGCACCGCCTTCGAGCACCGGGCCGTCGTCGTGGGCGAGAGCCGCGACGACTTCCTGCGCGCCCTGCGCGAACTGTCCACCGGCGGCATCGACGCCGCACTGACCACGGGCCGCACCGGCCCGCGCGGCAAGCTCGCCTTCCTCTTCTCGGGCCAGGGCAGCCAGCGGGCCGGAATGGGCCGCGAACTCGCCGCGGCCTTCCCGGTCTTCGCCGCCGCCCTGGATGAGGTGTGCGCGCACCTCGACCCGCAGCTGCCGCGGCCGCTGCGCGACATCATGTTCGCTGCCGAAGGCACCGAGGAGGCGGCCGAGCTCGACCGGACCCTCTACACGCAGACCTCGCTGTTCGCCGTCGAGGTCGCCCTGTTCCGGCTGCTGGAGAGCTGGGGCATCACTCCCGGCGTGCTGATGGGCCACTCCATCGGCGAACTCGCCGCCGCCCACGTGGCCGGTGTCCTCTCGCTCGCCGACGCCTGCACGCTCGTCGCCGCGCGCGGCCGCCTCATGCAGGAGCTGCCCGCCGGTGGCGCCATGATCGCCGTCCAGGCGACGGAGGACGAGGTCCGCGCCCGCATCACCGACCGCACCGACCGTACCGACTGCACCGGCCGCGTGAGCATCGCCGCGCTCAACGGACCGGACTCCGTGGTCCTCTCCGGCGACGAGGACATCGTCACCGAGCTCGCCGGCGACTTCACCGCCCTGGGCCGCAAGACCAGCCGGCTGCGGGTCAGCCACGCCTTCCATTCCCCCCACATGGAACCCATGCTGGAGGAGTTCCGGCGTGTGGCCGAGGGCCTGACCTTCCATGCCCCGCGCATCCCGATCGTCTCCAACGTGACGGGCCGGTTGTCCGAGGACCCCTCGGCATACGAAGGGCGCACGGCCGCGTACTGGGTCCGCCACGTGCGCGACGCGGTCCGCTTCGCCGACGGCGTCGCCCGCCTCGGCGAGCACGGCGTCCGCACGTACCTGGAGCTCGGCCCCGGCGGTGTGCTGACCTCCATGGCCCGCACCGGCCTCGCGGGAGCCGAAGGCGACGCCCTGTTCGTCCCCGCCTTGCGCGCCCGCCGCCCCGAGGCGCAGGCCCTGCTCACAGCGGTCGCCTCCCTGCACGTGGGCGGCCTGGATCCCGACTGGACCGCCCTGTTCGGCGGGCCGGGCGCGCGTCGCAAGGTCGCGCTCCCCACCTACGCGTTCGAGCGGCAGCGGTACTGGCTGGACGGCGACACCGCGTCCCCCCTCGTCCCCGCCGCCTGGGGCCCCGCCCTCACGCAGCAGAACGAGCTCCCGCAGCAGGACGAGACCACCGCCGCGACGGGGAACGCCCCCGGCGGCGCCCTGGCCCAGCGGCTCGCCGGCCTGCCCGAGGCCGAACGCGACGAGGCCGTCCTCGACCTCGTCCGCACACACATCGCCGCCGTCCTGGGCCACGCCGAAGCCCGCCGGGTCGAGACCGAGTGGACGTTCAAGGACCTCGGCTTCGACTCGCTCAGCTCGGTGGAACTCCGCAACCAGCTCAGCGAGGCCACCGGACTGCGCCTGCCCAGCGGACTGCTGTTCGACCACCCGACCCCTGCCGCGCTCGCCCGCCACCTCGGCGCGCAGACCGCGGGCGCGGGCACGGCGGTCACCGATGCCGAGGCAGCGGCGGCCGACCCCGACGAGCCCATCGCCATCGTGGCCATGAGCTGCCGCCTGCCCGGCGGGGTGCACTCCCCGGAGGACCTGTGGCGCCTGGTCGCCTCCGGCGGCGACGCCGTCTCCGGATTCCCGGCCGACCGCGGCTGGGACGTCGAAGCGCTCTACGACCCGGAGCCCGGAAGGCCCGGCAAGTCCTCGACGCGGCACGGCGGCTTCCTGCACGACGCGGCCGAGTTCGACGCCGGCTTCTTCGGCATCAGCCCCCGCGAGGCCGCCGCGATCGACCCGCAGCAGCGGCTCGTCCTGGAGACCGCGTGGGAGGCCTTCGAGCGGGCCGGCATCGACCCGGCCACGGTCCGCGGGAGCCGGGCCGGTGTGTTCATCGGCGCGACCGCACAGGACTACGGCCCCCGGCTGCACGAGCCGGTCGACGGCATCGAGGGCTACCTGCTGACCGGCACGACGACCAGCGTCGCCTCGGGCCGCGTGGCCTACTCGTTCGGCCTCGAAGGGCCGGCGGTCACGGTCGACACGGCGTGCTCGTCGTCGCTGGTCGCCCTGCACCTGGCCATCCAGTCGCTGCGGAGCGGCGAGTGCACGATGGCCCTGGCCGGCGGCGTCACCGTGATGTCCACGCCCGGCATGTTCGTGGAGTTCAGCCGGCAGCGCGGCCTGTCGCCCGACGGACGGTGCAAGGCGTTCGCCGCCGGCGCGGACGGTACGGGCTGGGCCGAGGGCGTCGGCATGCTGCTGGTGGAGCGGCTCAGCGACGCCGAGCGCAACGGCCACCAGGTGCTGGCGGTGGTGCGGGGCAGCGCGGTGAACCAGGACGGCGCGTCCAACGGCCTCACGGCACCGAACGGCCCCTCGCAGCAGCGGGTCATCCGCCAGGCCCTCGCGAACGCGGGCCTGTCCCCGGACCAGGTCGACGCGGTGGAGGCGCACGGCACGGGCACGCGGCTCGGCGACCCGATCGAGGCGGAGGCCCTGATCGCCGCCTACGGCCGCGGGCGGGACGGCGACCGGCCGCTGTGGCTCGGCTCGCTGAAGTCGAACATCGGCCACACCCAGGCCGCGGCGGGCGTGGCCGGTGTGATCAAGATGGTCATGGCGATGCGGCACGGTGTGCTGCCGCAGACCCTGCACGTGGACGAGCCGACCCCGCACGTCGACTGGTCGGCGAGCGGCGTACGCCTGCTGAGCGAGGCCGTGGAATGGCCCGCGGACGATGCGCCGCGCCGGGCAGCGGTCTCCTCGTTCGGCATCAGCGGCACGAACGCGCACGTGATCGTGGAGCAGGCGCCTATTGCGGCCGCGGAGGAGCCCGCGGATGCGGGTTCGGACGCGGTGGTGCCGTGGGTGCTGTCGGCAAAGAGCGAGGCGGCGCTGCGGGAGCAGGCGGAGCGGCTGTTGTCGTTCGTGGACGCCGAGGGCGTCGGGGTCCGGCCGAGGGATGTGGGGTTCTCGCTGGCGACGTCACGTGCGGTGCTGGAGTGCCGCGCGGTGGTCGTGGGAGAGGAGCTCGCCGAGTTGCGGCGGGGACTGGAGGCGGTTGCTTCCGGTGCTGCGCCGGTGGGTGGTGCTGCCGGGGGCAAGGTGGGGTTCTTGTTCTCGGGGCAGGGGTCGCAGCGGATCGGGATGGGGCGCGAGCTGTACGCCGCCTATCCGGTGTTCGCCGCGGCGTACGACGAGGTGTGTGCGTACCTCGACGCTCCCCTTGACGTCGACTCCGAGGAGCTGAACCAGACCGGGTGCACGCAGCCCGCCCTCTTCGCGGTCGAGGTGGCGTTGTTCCGGCTCCTCGCATCGTGGGGAATCCGACCTGACTACCTGGCGGGCCACTCGGTGGGCGAGATCGCGGCCGCGCACGTTGCGGGTGTGCTGTCGCTTGAGGATGCGGCGAAGCTGGTGTCGGCGCGGGCTGCGCTGATGCAGGCGCTGCCGAGCGGTGGTGCGATGGTCGCCGTCCAGGCGACCGAGGAGGAAGTCCTCCCGCACCTGACAGGCCAGGTCGGCATTGCGGCGATCAACGGCCCGCAGTCTGTGGTGATTTCCGGCGCCGAGGACGAGGTCACCGCGATCGCCGAGGTGTTCGCCGGCCAGGGCCGGAAGACCTCGCGCCTGAAGGTCAGCCACGCCTTCCACTCGCCGCTCATGGATCCGATGCTGGAGGAGTTCGCACAGGTCGTCCGCGGGCTGACCTTCAACGCCCCGCAGATCCCGGTCGTTTCCAACCTCACCGGCGAGCTCGCCGAGCCGTACACCGCCGAGTACTGGGTCCGCCACGTCCGCGAGGCAGTCCGCTTCGCCGACGGCGTCCGCACCCTCCACGACCTCGGCGTGACGACCTTCGTCGAGCTCGGCCCCGGCGGCGTGCTGAGCGCCCTCGCCCAGGGCTGCCTCGACGGCGACGGCGACAGCAACATCGTCACCGTCCCCGCCCTGCGCGCCGACCGCCCCGAGCCGTACGCCATTGTCGCCGCCGTCGGACAGCTCCACACCCACGGCGTCTCCCCGGACTGGCACGCCTTCTTCCCCGGTGCCCGGCGCGTCGACCTGCCGACGTACGCCTTCCAGCGCGACCGCTACTGGCTCGACGCGCCCCAGGCGGCGGCCGTCGGCGCCCCGGAGGCCTTGGACGCCGAGTTCTGGGACTCCGTCGAGAGCGAGGACCCCGCGTCTCTCGGTGCGCTCCTGGGGCTGGAGCCCGCGGAGCTGGACGTGGTCGCGCCCAGGCTGTCCGCCTGGCGCCGGCAGCGGCGCGAGCAGTCCGCCGCCGACGGCTGGCGTTACCGGATCACCTGGCAGCCGCTCGGTGACGCCGGTGGTTCCGTTCCGCCGGGAACCTGGCTCTACGCGGCTTCCGAAGAGACCGCATGGACCGAGGCGATCCGCGTCGGGCTCACGGAACTCGGCGTCGAGCTCGTACCGTTCGCCGTGGACGAGGACACCGACCGTGACACGCTGGCCCGGGCCCTGGCCGATGCCGGGCACGAGCAGGCATCCGGCGTCGTCTTCGCCGCCGCCGGGGGCGAGGCGGGGGCAGGCGCCCTCCAGCAGCTCGTTCTACTCGTCCAGGCCCTCGGCGACGCCGGGATCGAGGCCCCGCTGTGGTGCCTGACCAGCGGCGCCGTGTCGACCGGCCCGGCGGACCCGCTGACCGACCCCGCCGCCGCCCAGCTCTGGGGCCTGGGCAGGGTCGTCGCCCTGGAGCAGCCGCAGCGCTGGGGCGGGCTCGTCGACCTGCCCGCCGCTCCCGACTCCCGGTCGCTGCAGCGACTGGCCGGCCTGCTGGCGGGCTCCGACGAGGACCAGCTCGCCGTGCGCGCCTCCGGCGTGTCCGGCCGCCGTCTCGTCCGCGCGCCGCAGAGCGCTGCCCCGGCGGACGAGCCGTGGGCGCCGCGCGGCACCGTGCTCGTGACCGGTGGTACGGGTGCGCTCGGCGGGCACGTGGCCCGCTGGCTCGCCGCCGCCGGTGCCGAACACCTGCTGCTGACCAGCCGCCGGGGCCCCGGCGCCCCGGGCGCCGCGGAACTCGCGGCGGAACTGGAGGGGCTGGGCGCCCGCGTCACCGTCGCCCCGTGCGACGCGGCCGACCGTGACGCGCTGGCCGAACTGTTCGACCAGCACACCGTGAACGCCGTGGTGCACACCGCGGGCGTACTGGACGACGGCCTGGTCGAATCGCTCACGCCCGAGCGCCTGCACCACGTGCTGCGCCCCAAGGTGGACGCCGCCCTCCACCTGCACGAGCTCACCCGGGACCGCCGGGACCTCGACGCCTTCGTTCTCTTCTCCTCGATGACCGGGGTCTGGGGCAACGGCGGCCAGGGCGCCTACGGTGCCGCGAACGCCTTCCTCGACGCCCTCGCCGAGCACCGCCGCGCGCAGGGCCTGCCCGCGCTGGCCGTCGCCTGGGGATCCTGGGCGGACGGGGGCATGGCCGACGGCGCCGCCGGTGACCACCTGCGGCGGCGCGGCGTCCGGGCGATCGCGGCCCTTCCCGCGATCGCCGTGCTGCACGGCGCGCTGACCCATGGCGAGACCGCCGTGACCGTCGCGGACGTGGACTGGGAGCGCTTCGTCCCGGCATTCGCCGGCACCCGCCCCTGCCTCCTGCTGCACGGCGTGCCCGAGGCCCGCAAGGCCCTCGAAGCACGCGCCCAGGCCGCGCAGAGCGCCGCGGTGCCCGCGTCCGCCCTCGTCCAGCGTCTCCTCGGCGGCACGCCGGGGGAGCAGGACCGCATCCTGCTGGACCTGGTCCGCGAGCAGGCTGCCACGGTGCTCGGCCACACCGGCAAGGGCGCGTTCGAAGCCGGCCGGACGTTCCGCGAGACCGGCTTCGACTCGCTCACCGCCGTCGAACTGCGCCACAGGCTCACCACGGCCACCGGCCTCAAGCTGCCCACCACCCTGGTCTTCGACCACCCGACCCCCACCGCCCTCGCCCGTCACCTGCGCGAGGAACTCCTCGGCGGGCACGGGCCGGAGACGGACGCCGCACGCACGACTGCTGCCACCGCCACCGACGAGCCCCTCGCTATCGTCAGCATGAGCTGCCGCTTCCCGGGCGGCGTCCAGTCGCCGGAAGACCTGTGGGAGCTGCTCAGCTCCGGCCGCGACGCCGTGACCGGCTTCCCCACCGACCGCGGCTGGGACATCGGCTCGCTCTACGACCCCGACCCCGACCGGCCCGGCAGGACGTACGCGCGCGAGGGCGGCTTCATCCAGGGCGCCGACCGCTTCGACGCCGGCCTCTTCGGGATCTCGCCGCGCGAGGCGCTGGCGATGGACCCGCAGCAGCGGCTGCTGCTGGAAACCGCCTGGGAGGCCTTCGAGCGCGCCGGCATCGCCCCCGCGTCCGTCCGCTCCAGCCGCACCGGCGTCTTCATCGGCACCAACGGCCAGGACTACGCCAACGGGCTGCGCAACGCACCCGAGGAGATCGAGGGCTACGCACTGACCGGTAAGGCGGCCTCGGTCGTCTCCGGCCGCATCTCGTACACGTTCGGCCTGGAGGGCCCTGCGGTCACGGTCGACACGGCCTGCTCGTCGTCGCTCGTGGCCCTCCACCTCGCCGCGCAGGCCCTGCGGAGCGGCGAATGCTCGATGGCCCTGGTCGGCGGCGTCACCGTCATGACCACGCCCGACCTGTTCGTGGAGTTCAGCCGCCAGCGCGGCCTGTCGCCCGACGGCCGCTGCAAGGCGTTCGCGGCCGGAGCGGACGGCACGGGCTGGGGCGAGGGCGTCGGCCTGCTGCTGGTCGAGCGGCTGTCGGACGCCCGCCGGAACGGGCACAAGGTGCTGGCGGTGGTCCGCGGCTCGGCCGTCAACCAGGACGGCGCGTCCAACGGCCTGACCGCCCCCAACGGCCCCTCCCAGCAGCGCGTCATCCGCCAGGCCCTGGCGTCCGCCGGCCTCACCCCGGCCGACGTCGACGCCGTCGAGGCCCACGGCACCGGCACCAAGCTGGGCGACCCGATCGAGGCGCAGGCACTGCTGGCGACGTACGGCCAGGAGCACTCCGGCGACCGTCCGGTGTGGCTGGGCTCGGTCAAGTCGAACATCGGCCACACGCAGGCCGCCGCGGGTGTCGCCGGCGTGATGAAGATGGTGCTGGCGATGCAGCACGGAGTGCTGCCGCAGACCCTGCACGTGGACGAGCCGACGGCACACGTGGACTGGTCGGCGGGCGCGGTGCGGCTGCTGACGGAAGCGGTGGAGTGGCCCGCGGGGGACCTGCCGCGCCGGGCAGCGGTGTCGTCCTTCGGCATCGGCGGCACCAACGCCCACACGATCATCGAGGAGGCGCCCGCCGCGACCGCGGCCGGACCGGCTGTCCAACACCGCCCCGTGCCCGTGCCGTGGGTGCTGTCGGCGAAGAACGAGGCGGCGCTGCGGGCCCAGGCGGAACGCCTGCTGGCCTTCGCGACCGACGACGTCCCGCCGGTCGACGCGGGATTCTCCGCAGCTACGACGCGATCGGCACTGGAGCACCGTGCCGCGGTGGTCGGCACCGACCCGGCCGAACTGCGGGCGGGACTTGAGGCCCTCGCGGCAGGTGAACCGGCGGCCAACGTCGTAGCCGGGCGCGCCCGCTCGGCGGACAAGACCGGGTTCCTGTTCTCGGGTCAGGGGTCACAGCGGATCGGGATGGGGCGTGAGTTGTACGCCGCGTATCCGGTGTTTGCTGCGGCGTATGACGAGGTGTGTGCGCTGCTGGATGCGCCGGTGGATGTGGATGCGGAGACGCTGCACGAAACCGGGTGCACGCAGCCTGCGTTGTTCGCGGTCGAGGTGGCGTTGTTCCGGCTGCTGGAGTCGTGGGGTGTGCGGCCGGATTACGTGGCCGGTCACTCGGTGGGTGAGATTGCTGCTGCTCATGTGGCGGGAGTGCTGTCGCTTGAGGATGCGGCGAAGTTGCTGTCCGCCCGTGCCGCGCTGATGCAGGCGCTGCCGAGCGGTGGTGCGATGGTCGCTGTCCAGGCGACCGAGGAGGAAGTCCTTCCGCACCTGACCGAGCAGGTCGGCATTGCGGCGATCAACGGGCCCCGGTCTGTGGTGGTCTCCGGCGCGGAGGACGCGGCCGTTGCGATTGCCGAGGTGTTCGCCGGTCAGGGCCGGAAGACCTCGCGTCTGAAGGTGAGTCACGCCTTCCATTCGCCGTTGATGGATCCGATGCTGGAGGAGTTCGCGCAGGCCGTGCGCGGGCTGACCTTCAACGAGCCGCGGATCCCTGTGGTCTCCACCCTCACGGGTGAGCTCGCCGAGCCGTACACCCCCGAGTACTGGGTCCGCCACGTCCGTGAAGCGGTCCGCTTCGCCGACGGCGTCCGCACCCTGCACGAGCTGGGCGTGAGGACGTTCGTGGAGATCGGCCCCGGCGGCGTCCTGAGCGCCCTCGCCCAGGGCTGCCTCGCCGACGACGGCGACAGCAACATCGTCACCGTCCCCGCCCTCCGCACCGACCGCCCGGAACCGCAGGCGATCACCACCGCGTACGCCCAACTGCACGTCAACGGCGTCGAAGTGGACTGGCACGCCTTCTTCCCCGGCGCCCGGCGTATCGACCTGCCGACGTACGCCTTCCAGCGCGAGCGCTACTGGCTCGACGCCCCCGCCTCCGCCGGTGACATGCGCGCGGTTGGGCAGGGCGAGGCCGGTCACCCGCTGCTCGGCGCCGCCGTGCCGCTGGCCGACGGCGACGGGCACCTGCTCACCGGCCGGCTCTCGGCGCACACGCACCCGTGGCTGCTGGATCACGCCGTCAACGGCGTTGCGATCCTGCCGGGCACCGCGTTCGTCGAGCTGGCTGTCGCTTCTGCCGACGCCGTCGGCTGCGACCTCCTGGAAGAGCTGACGCTGGAAACCCCGCTTCTCGTGCCCGAGCGCGGCGGCGTCGCCCTGCAGGTGCGCGTCGGCGCCGACGACGGTTCGGGCCGCAGGCCGCTCACCGTGCACTCGCGGACCGACGACGGGGACGGGTACCCCCACGAGGACGAGGCGGCGCGGACGTGGGTCCGGCACGCCTCCGGCTGGCTGGCCGTGGCCACGGGAGCACCGGCGGACGGCTCGCTCGCCGCGTGGCCACCCGCGGGCGCGGAACCGCTCGATGTCGACGGGTTCTACGACCGGCTCGCCGGCATGGCCCTTGACTACGGCCCCGTCTTCCAGGGGCTGCGTGCCGCCTGGCGGAGCGGGGACGACTTCTTCGCCGAGGTGGAACTGCCCGGCGCGGAGGCGACGGACGCCGGTGCGTACGGTCTGCACCCCGCGCTGTTCGACGCCGCCCTGCACACCGTCTGGCTGGGGGCCGTGGAGCCCGAGGCAGGGACGGGCAACGGGCTGCTGCCCTTCGCCTGGAGCGGCGTGCGCCTGGCGGCCACCGGGGCGTCCGGCCTGCGGGTGAAGGTCTCGCGCGCCGGCGCCGGCACCTCCACGGTGTCGCTGGTGCTGGCCGACGGCACCGGTGAGCCGGTCGCACACATCGACGCGCTCACTCTGCGCCCGGTCCCCGCCGACCAGTTGCGCGCCGGTTCCGGCAGCGACGACGCGGTCTTCGGCCTGGAGTGGACGCCGGTCAGCCTGCCGTCCGCGCCGGACGGCATGAGGATCGAGACGTACGAGAACCTCGCTGCTCTGCAGGCTGCGGACCTGCCGCCGGACGCCGGTGCCGCCGACGCCGTGGTCGTGCCGTGCCCGGCCGGTGCCGACGCGGACCCGGCCGTCCGGGTCCGTGAGGTCACCCATGCCGTGCTGGAGCTGCTCCAGTGGTGGCTGGCCGAGGAACGCCCCGCGCGCCTGGTGCTGGTGATGCGTGCGGACGACCTCGCGCAGTCCGCGGTCCGCGGGCTGGTGCGCTCGGCGCAGAGCGAGAACCCCGACCGCATCGTGCTGATCGAGACGGGCGCCGAGACGGGCGCCGAGACGGGCGCCAAGACGGACGCCAAAACGGACGCCGAGACGGACGCACAGACGGACGCCGAAGCGGACGCACAGACGGACGCCGAGGCCGACGCCGGTCTCGCCCGGCTGCTGCCCGCCCTGATCGCCTCCGGCGAGCCGCAGGCTCAGGTGCGCGCCGGCGAGGTCCGTGTGCCGCGGCTGGTCCGCGTCGCCGCGCCGGACACGGGGACGGAGCTGCCCGGCCTCGGTTCCGGCACGGTCCTGCTGACCGGCGCGTCGGGCGGGCTGGGCGGTCTGTTCGCCCGGCACCTCGTCGCCGAGCACGGCGTCCGCAGCCTGCTGCTCGTCAGCCGCCGCGGCGGCGACGCCCCCGGCGCGGCCGAGCTCGCCGCCGACCTGACCGCCCAGGGCGCCGAGGTCACCTGGGCAGCCTGTGACGTGGCCGACCGCGACGCAGTCCGCGAACTCGTGGCCGGACTCCCGGCCGGGCAGGGCCTGTCCGCGATCATCCACACGGCAGGCGTCCTGGACGACGGCATCATCGGCTCGCTGACCCCCGAGCGGCTGGACGCCGTCTTCCGCCCCAAGGTGGACGCGGCGCTGAACCTGCACGACCTGGCCGGCGAGCTCTCCGGCGATCTGGCCGCGTTCGTGCTCTTCTCCTCGGTGGCCGGCACCCTCGGCACGCCGGGACAGGGCAACTACGCCGCCGCCAACACCTTCCTCGACGCCCTCGCCGAACACCGCCGCGCCCGGGGCCTGCCCGCCACGTCGCTGGCCTGGGGCCTGTGGGCGCAGGACAGCGAGAGCGCCATGACCGGCAGCCTCGACCACACCGACCTCACGCGCATCAAGCGCATGGGCCTCGCCGCGATCCCGCCGGCGGACGGCCTGCGGATGTTCGACGCCGCCCTGGCCACCGGGCGGGCGGCAGTCGCCCCGGTCCGGCTCGACACGTCCGCCTTCCGCGACGGACAGGGCCGGCCCGTTCCGGCGGTCCTGCGCGGACTGGTCCGGGTCGCGCCCGTGCGGCGCGCGGCGCAGCAGGCCGCCCCGAAGGGTTCGCTGGGGCAGCGGCTGGCCGGGCTGCCGGAGGCCGAGCGCGAGCAGGCGGTACTGGACCTGGTGCGTACCGAGGTCGCTGCCGTCCTCGGGCACGCCGGCGCACAGGCGGTCGGCGCGGACGACTCGTTCAAGGACATCGGGTTCGACTCGCTGACCGCCGTCGAGCTCCGCAACCGGCTCAACGCGGCCGTCGGCATGCGCCTGCCCGCCACTCTGATCTTCGACTACCCGAACCCGCTCGCCCTCGCCCGCTTCCTCACCGCCGAAGCCGCGGGCTCCGGCGAGGCGGCGGCCGCGGCCGCGTCGGCGGCCGTCTCCACCGCCTCCACGGTCACCGGCCCGGCGGACGAGCCGATCGCGATCGTGGGCATGGCCTGCCGCTACCCCGGTGGCGTCGAGTCCCCCGAGGACCTGTGGCAGCTCGTGTTCTCCGGCCGCGACGCCGTGTCGGGCTTCCCCGAGGACCGCGGCTGGGACGTGGAGAAGCTCTACGACCCCGACCCCGATCAGTGGGGCACCAGCTACACCCGCGAGGGAGGCTTCCTCCACGACGCGGCCGAGTTCGACGCCGAGTTCTTCGGGATCTCGCCGCGCGAGGCGCTGGCGATGGACCCGCAGCAGCGGCTGCTGCTGGAGACGTCGTGGGAGGCGTTCGAACGGGCCGGCATCGACCCCGCCTCGGTGCGGGGCAGCAAGACCGGTGTCTTCGCGGGCGTCATGTACCACGACTACGGCGGACGCGTGCACACCTCACCGGCCGGCCTTGAGGGCTACCTCGTCAACGGCAGCGCGGGCAGCGTCGCTTCGGGGCGCGTGTCGTACACGTTCGGTCTGGAGGGCCCCGCGGTCACGGTCGACACGGCGTGCTCGTCGTCCCTGGTGGCGCTGCACCTGGCCACCCAGGCGCTGCGGAGCGGCGAGTGCTCGATGGCTCTCGTCGGCGGCGTCACGGTGATGGCCAGCCCGTCGGTGTTCGTGGAGTTCAGCCGGCAGCGGGGTCTGTCGGCGGACGGCCGGTGCAAGGCCTTCGGCGCCGGTGCGGACGGTACGGGGTGGGCCGAGGGCGCGGGCATGCTGCTCGTGGAGCGGCTGTCCGATGCCCGGCGCAACGGGCATCAGGTGCTGGCGGTGGTGCGTGGCACTGCGGTGAACCAGGACGGTGCGTCGAACGGCCTGACCGCCCCGAACGGCCCCGCGCAGCAGCGGGTGATCCGCCAGGCCCTCGCGAACGCCGGTGTGTCCTCGGACCAGGTCGACGCGGTGGAGGCGCACGGTACGGGTACGAAGCTGGGTGACCCGATCGAGGCGCAGGCGCTGCTGGCGACATACGGCCAGGAGCGTGCCGAGGACCGGCCGCTGTGGCTGGGGTCGCTGAAGTCGAACATCGGCCATGCGCAGGCGGCTGCCGGTGTCGGTGGTGTGATCAAGATGGTGATGGCGATGCGGCACGGTGTGCTGCCGCGGACCCTGCACGTGGACGAGCCGAGCCCGCACGTGGACTGGTCGGCGGGCGACGTACGGCTGCTGACCGAAGCTGTCGAGTGGCCTGAGAACGACCGGCCGCGGCGGGCAGGCGTGTCCTCGTTCGGTGTGAGCGGCACGAACGCGCACGTGATCGTGGAGCAGGCGCCTGCCACGGCCGAGCAGCCCCCCGCCGACGGGACGGCTCCGGCGGTGCCGTGGGTGCTGTCGGCGAAGAGCGACGCGGCGCTGCGGGACCAGGCGAGCCGGCTGCTGTCCCTCCTGGACGACGAGCCCGCCGGGCTGCGTCCGCAGGACGTGGCGTTCTCGCTGGCGACGTCGCGTGCGCTGCTGGAGCGCCGCGCGGTGGCCGTGGGCGCGGAGCTCGGCGAGTTCCGCCGGGGACTGGAGGCGATCGCTTCCGGTGCCGCTCCGGTGGGCGGAGCCGTCCGGGGCAAGGCCGGGTTCCTGTTCTCCGGGCAGGGTTCGCAGCGGATCGGCATGGGCCGTGAGCTGTACGAGGCCTACCCGGTGTTCGCGGCCGCGTACGACGAGGTGTGCGCGCTGCTGGACGCTCCGGTGGACGTGGATGCGGAGACGCTTCACCAGACGGGGGCGACGCAGCCTGCGTTGTTCGCTGTCGAGGTGGCGTTGTTCCGGCTGCTGGAGTCGTGGGGTGTGCGGCCGGATTACGTGGCCGGGCACTCCATCGGTGAGATCGCGGCCGCTCATGTGGCGGGTGTGCTGACGCTCGGCGACGCGGCGAAGCTGGTGTCCGC